>CAZQHA010000260.1:0-6809 GCA_964592795.1 uncultured Planctomycetaceae bacterium
GCCCTCGGGTCCCGCGGTGTCGGACGACGCGAGCTCCATGAGCGACGAAGAAGCACAGGACGATCAGGGCGCCGAAGAAGGCTTGGGTCGTCCGGCCGACGTGATCGGCCCACCCGCCGGGCGGGAGGAGCGACGCGCGCGTCCGCGCTGGAAGAAGCGCGAGATGCCCGGGGGACTGTGGCTCAAGTGCGAGAGCTGCGGGCAGATGATCTACCGCAAGGAGCTCGAGGAGAAGGGCATGGTTTGCCCGGCCTGCGACTTCCACTTCACGCTCCCCGGCAAGGACCGCGTCGCGATGGTGCTCGACGACGGCGGCGCGCAGGAGCACTTCGCCGAGCTCACCGCGCTCGATCGCCTCGAGTTCACCGACCAGGTGCCGTACTCGGAGAAGGTCGCGCGCACGGTGCAGCGCACCGGACAGAACGAGGCGCTCTTGTGCTTCACCGGGGCGATCGAGGGTCGCGCCGTCGTGCTCGCGGTGCTCGACTTCAGCTTCATGGGCGGCTCGATGGGCGAGGTCGTCGGCGAGAAGATCTCGCTCGCGTTCGACCTGGCTCGCCAGCGGCGCCTGCCGGTCGTGATCTTCACGAGCTCGGGCGGCGCGCGCATGCACGAGGGTATGCTGTCGCTCCTGCAGATGGCGAAGACGAGCGCGGCGCTCGCGTCGTTCAACGAAGCCGGCGGCTTCTCGGTGTGCGTGCTGACGAACCCCACCACCGGCGGCGTCACGGCGTCGTTCGCGTCCGTGTGCGACGTGACGCTCGCCGAGCCCGGCGCGCTCATCGGCTTCGCCGGTCCGCGCGTGATCGCGACGACGCTGAAGCAGGAGCTCCCGCCGGGGTTCCAGCGGGCCGAGTTCCTGGTGGAGAAGGGGCAAGTCGACCGCATCGTGCGGCGCGCGGAGCTCAAGAACATCCTCGCGCGTCTGATCGATTTCGGCGCCGGCGCGTTTGGTTGAGCACCGGCCCGGCGCGCGATTCGGTGCTATGCTGTGTGGCCATTCGGCGCGCGCTCGCTCGCGGCCATCGACCTTGAAGAAGATCGAATTCGACTCGCGCCGACCGTTTTTCGCGCTCGCCGTCGCGCTCGGCATCACGCTCGGCGACGCGCTCGCGCAGTCGCCGATCCCGCTGGGTCGCGAGCCGCGGCCGGGCATCGTGCGCGTCGATCTCGTGGGGCGCGCGCTCGCGTCCTACCCGTACTTCGAGTACACGCGGGCCGTCCTGGCCGGGCATCGCATCGACTTCGCGCTCGACCCCACGCGCTTTCCCGACATCGCCGGGCGCGCGTGCGACGTCTACGTCGTCGCGCACCGCTCGCCGAGCGCATGGCTCGCGGACCCGGTGCTCGTCGATGCGCGCGGGGCGCCGCAATCCGTCACGTTCGGATCGAGCGAGATCCAGTCGTCGACGTTCCGCATCGAGGGCGCGACGCTCCTCTCCGCCGACGCGGGCCTGGGGTTCGGCGTGCCGTACGACCTCGTGCTCGACTGCGACGGGAACGGCGGGCTCGGCCCGGGCGATTACATCGACGGCACGGCCGGCGAAGCGGGCTTCTACCTCGTCGCGCCGCCCGACGTTCCCGGGCCGCTCGCGGTGACGGAGACGATCTACAGCGGCGGCACGTTCCTCGGCCAGGACACGTACTACCCGACCGAGATCGCGACGCTGGGCGAGCTGCCGCTCGTCGTCGTCAGCCACGGCAACGGGCACAACTACCAGTGGTACGACCACATCGGGAACCATCTCGCGTCCTGGGGCTTCATCGTGATGAGCCACCAGAACAACACGATGCCGGGGCCCGAGGCCGCGTCGACGACGACGCTCACGAACACGGACTATCTCCTCGCCAACCAAGACACGATCGCCGGCGGCGCGTTGAACGGGCACATCGACGGCCAGCGCATCGTGTGGATCGGTCACAGCCGCGGCGGGGAAGGCGTCGTGCGCGCGTACGATCGCGTCGTCGACGGCACGTACACGCCGGTTCACTTCACGGCGGCCGACATCGTGCTGATCTCGAGCATCGCGCCGACCAACTTCCTCGGGCCGGCCAACACGACGCCGCACTCGGCGAACTATCACCTGTGGGTCGGCGGCGCCGACAGCGACGTCAACGGCTGCGCGAGCTGCACCGCATGCCAGTCGTTCCAGCTGCTCGACCGCGCGCAGGGCACGCGCCAATCGATCTCGCTCCACGGCGCGGGCCACGGAGCGTTCCACGCCGGATCGGGCGGGCTGTTCGCGGCGGGGCCGTGCCTGCTCACCCGCGCCGAGACGCACGCGATCATGCGCGGCTACCTGCTGCCGCTCGTCAAGCGCTACACCGAAGGGAATCTCCCCGCGAAGGACTTCCTGTGGCGGCAATGGGAGGCGTTCCAGCCCGACGGCGCGCCGGACAACGCGTGCGTCACCGTGGACTTGATGTACACGGAAGGCCCGTCGCCGCAGAACCTCGTCGTCGACGACTTCCAGACGAACCCCTCGCTCGCGCTTTCGAGCTCCGGCGGCAGCGTGACCACGGATCTGGGCGATCTCGTCGAAGGCCGCCTCGACGACGCCGACGCCAGCTTCACGCCGTCCGGCGCCGATCCGATGAACGGCATGACCCTCGGCGGCGCGAGCGATTCGACGGCCGGGATCGTGCTCGGATGGAGCGGCGCCGATCACTTCCTCGCGTTCGAGCTCCCGATCGGCGCGCGCGATCTCTCGCGGCACGGATTCGTCTCGTTCCGCGCGTGTCAATCGACGCGCGCCACGGAGACCACGAGCGTGACCGAGGACCTCGTGTTCTCCGTCGCGCTCGTCGACGAGAACGGCGCGTCGAGCACCATCGGCACCGGCGTCTTTGGCGGCGGCGTCGAGGAGCCGTACCAGCGCACCGGCTGCGGCGGGACGAGCGGCCCCGGATGGGGGAACGAGTTCGAGACGATCCGCGTGCGCTTGACGGATTTCACGCGCAACGGCTCCGCGCTCGACCTGGAGCACGTCGCGAAGGTGGAGTTCCGCTTCGGCCCGTCGTTCGGATCGAGCGCAGGTCGGATCGGGATGGACGACATCGTGATCGCGCGAGATTGACCATGAGAGCTCGAGCACGCACTCCCTCCGCCGCCTGGATCGCGATCCTCGCCGTCACGATCTTCGCGGGTGCCTGGGCGGCGCGCTCGCGCGCGGCCCATCCCGCGGGCCCCGCGCCGAGCGCGGCGCGCGCCCTCCGCGGCGGCGCGGTGCGCGAGCTCGTCGCCGCGGTGCCGTTCACGTTGCGCGAGAGCTACGTCCACACGTGGCGCAAGGAAGCGCCGTTCGTGGACGCGGGCTATCTCTGCGTCTTCGCGGTCGACCCCGCGTTCGTGCAGCCGCGTCAGACCGCCGAGCCCGTGCTGTACGCCGGCGATCAGACCGTCGAGCGCGTCAACCACGGCGCCGAGTCGGGCCGCGTCGTCGCGATCGTTCCCTGCGCGAAGGGCACGGAGCTCGACTTCACGCGCACGCCGGTGTGGTTCGGCGAGCCGGGGCTCCCCGAGCAAGTCGACGCGGCCGCGATCCGCGCCGCGCGCCTCGTGCACGAGCGGACGCAGGCGCCGCTCTTCTCGGGCGACGAAGTGCGTGCGGCGCTCGCGCGCGGCGGTGACGCGCTCGAGCTCGAGACGCGCGTCGACCTGGAGCACCGCGCCGCGCTCCTGGTCCTCGAGCACTCGCCGGCCGAGTTCGAGCTGGCCGACGGGCTGTTGCGCACGCCGCTGCGCCGCTAGGCGCCGCGCCGGAAGCGGATCACCCACGAGTCGAACCAATCCGGCCGACTCGCGAGGACGCGCGTCGCCGCGCGATTGCTCCAGAGGAGCGGCCGGCTGAGCACGCCCGAGAGGCGCGTCGCGTCGAAGTGCATCAGCCCCGGCACGGGCCAGCTGAGCTGATAGCTGCCCCAAGCCTCGAAGGAGAGACCGCGCTTCTCGAGCGCGCGCCGCACGTCGGCGCGGGTCCAAGCGTTCATCTCGCGCACCGGGAGGAGCGGACGCGTCGCGCGCCGGCGCGTCATCCCGAGCGAGCCGGGGTTCAGGTCGCCGATCACGAGCGTCGCACGCGGCGCGAGCGCGCGCACGAGGCCGTCGAGCCAGCGCTCGGCATCGGACGCGAAGCTGATGACGCCCGAGCTGAGCACGAGGTCGAAGGGCGGCTCGCCCGGGCCGGGGAACGGCGGATCCTCGCCGAATCCCGTGCGGCCGGCGAAGTCGGCGACTCCCGCCGCGCGCGCGTTCTCCTCGGCGAGCTTGACCATCTCGGGGCTGGGGTCGAACGCGGCGAGCGACGCGCCGCGCGAAGCGAGCGCCGCCTCGATGCCGACCCAGCCCGCGCCGCAGCCGAAGTCGAGGATGCGCCGCGCGTCCGTCCGCGCGGCGAACTCGGCGACATGGCGCCGCATCCAGCGGAAGTGGCCGTACGACGGCCGGCCCGGCTCGCCGTTCCAGCCAGCGGCGTTCTTGTCGAACTTCAGCACGACCGCGCCGGGATCGAGCACGGCCTCGCGCCGGCGCGCGACGAGCACGACGCCGCGCAGCCCGCTGACCTTGCGCACCGGCTCGGTCTTGTCGATGTCGACGCGCTCGACCTTGCTCTGCGACATGCGGTACAGGCGGCCGACGTGGCCGAACGGCCACAGCGCGTTCCGCCAGCGCGCGAGCTCCCCGTCGGAGCGCTGCCCCTCGAGGAAGAGGAGCAGCGTGCCGTCGGCGGACGTCTCGCGCCGCGCGAACTCGAGCAGCGCGTCGCGCGCGCTCTCGGGCGCGAGCCCCGGCGCGACGGCGACGGCGCCGTGGGTCGCGTCGACCTTCGCGGCGGCCGGCGGATCTCCGACCGTGCGCACCCGGTCGGGACGGATCTCGAGATCTTCGAGGACCGGACCGAGCGGCAGTGTCTTCAGAGGGATCAGCAAGGGATCGTCGCGCGGATTCTAGCCGCCGGGCTCCCTCTCGCGATCGAGGCGGATCGCGAGCGACAGTCCGTACGCCGTCTCGTCGGACGCGCAGAACACGGAGTGCATCGCCGTGTGCGTCAGCCCGTGGTTCGGCAAGAGGATCGCGTCGCCGGGCGAGAGGATGTACGCGTGTCCGGCATCGGCGAGGAACGACGTGAACTCCGGACCGCGGTTGACGAGCGCGAAGACGCGGCCGCAACCGGGGAGCGCGAGCTCGCGCTGAACGAGCGCCGCGTCGCGCGCGAGCTCGCGGAAGCGCTCGAACTCGCGCGGCTTCGGGTAGAGCTGCGCGCGCACCCAGCCCAGCTCTCCTTCGGCGAGCAGGTCCGAGAACTCGGACACGCGGCGCGCCAAGTCCGCGCTGGAGAGAGCGAGCCACGCCGTCCTTCCCGTGAGCTGGAGGTAGCACACGCCGAGCTGGCCGTCGCCGGCGACGTCCGCGTCCTGCGAGAACGCGTCGTGGTGGAAGAGTGCGCCGCCGTCGGGGCTGTTCCAGTACGCGATGTGCTGCGTGAAGAGCACGGTCTCGGTGCACAGCCGGTCGACGAGGTCGGCGATGCGCGGGTTCTCGGTGACGAGCGCGCTTTCGGGGAGGAGCGCCGCGGCGAGCGTCGCGGTCAGGCGGTGGCGCAGAAGATCGCCGCTGGCGTCGTCGTCCCGTTCACGACCGAACGACACGCGCACGCGCAGCGAGTCCTCGCCTTCGTGCGTCGAGAGCCAGCCCGACTTCACCCACAGGTCGCTCACGCGCTTCTTCGCCCGGCCCGGCGGCGCGATCGCCTCGAACACGACGCGCTCCAAGTCGCGCTCGGGATCGATCGAAGGGACCGACTTCGACGCGACCTGGAAGCGCTCCGACCATGCGCCGGAGCGCGTGGCGATCCAGCGTTTGAGCCCGCCGAGCTCCTTGAGCCATCCATGGCGCTCGTTCGCGCGGCCGAGATCGTCCGCGTGCGCGGGCAGCCATTCCGCCGCCGCTCCGGGGAGCACGATCGGCCGCGCGGCGTACCAGCGGTGCCGGAACGCACCTTCGTCGACGGGTACGGCCGGCGCGCATCGCACGCGCGACGGATCGAGCTCGGCCCACTCGCCGTGCCAGACGCCGCGTCGCGAGAGAGAGACGTGAAAGGTCGCGCACGCGTCGACGTCGTCGAGGTACTCGCGCTCGTCGTGCGGCGACACCGACACCACGGGTCGCGCGCCCGGACACCGGTCGCGATCGCTCGCGCCCACGATCGATGCGAACGGATCGCCGGCGGCGTTTCGTTTCGGCCTCGCGCTCTTCATTCGGCGCGAGAGGCTAACATCGAGCCGCTACAATCCCGCGCCGCATGTCGAGCGGTCGACCGACGAAAACGTGGCGCGTCTTCGACGTCGCGCTCGAGGTCGGCGAGCCCGAGGAGCTCCTCCGGCAGCGCGTGTGCCAGGCGATCGGCCTCGCGCCCTCGGACCTGCGCGGCTTTCGCATCGTCAAGAAGTCGCTCGACGCGCGCCGCCAGGGCGACGTGCGCCGCCTGCGCTTCGTGTACCACGCCGACCTCGTGGTCGACGCGAACGCCTCGAGCGCGGCGCTGTCGCGAGCGATCCGCTCCGGGCGGGTCGAAGCGGCTCCGGAGCGCGAGTCGCTCTCGCTCGCGCGCATCCACCCGTCGCTCACGGCCGATCCCAAGCCCCGCATCGTCGTCGTCGGGTCCGGGCCGGGTGGTCTCTTCGCGGCCTTCGTGCTGGCGGAGCACGGACTTCCGGTGACGCTCCTCGACCGCGGCGCGTCGGTGCGCGAGCGCAGCCGCGACGTCGCGGCGTTCCACCGCACGCGCCGGCCGAACCCCGAGTCGAAG
>CAZQHA010000261.1:0-6764 GCA_964592795.1 uncultured Planctomycetaceae bacterium
GATCACGTCGCTGTACCCGTCGCCGTTCACGTCACCTGCGGTGGTGACCGCGACGCCGTAGATCCCGCCGGCCTGATCGCTCTCCGCCGTCCAGCTCGGAGCGAAGGAAAGACCGCTCGCCGAGCCCAAGTAGACATACGCACGCCCCTCGGCGCTTTCCCCGTTGTCGTGGTCGACAGCGCCGACGATCACGTCGCTGTAGCCATCCGCGTTCACGTCGCCGGCCGTGGCCACAGCGTTGCCGTAGTGCGCGAAGGCCTGATCACTCTCCGCCGTCCAGCTCGCACTGGCGGAGAGACCGCTCGCGGCGCCGAGGTACACGTACGCGCGGCCCTCGTCCGCTTGACCGTTGTCGTGGAGGTACGCGCCGACGATCACGTCGCTGAAGCCGTCGCCGTTCACGTCGCCGGCAGTGGCGACAGCGAAGCCAAAGATCGCGGCGGACTGATCGGCTTCCGCAGTCCAGGCAGCGCTCGCTGCGAGACCTGACGCCGAACCGAGGTAGACGAAGGTTCGGCCTTCATCCAACTCTCCGTTGCCGAAGTTGGGCGCACCGATGATCACGTCGCTGAATCCATCGCCGTTCACGTCGCCGGCGGTGGCGACCGAGCTGCCGTAGACCGCGCCCGCCTGATCGCTCTCCGACGTCCAGCTCGGAGTGACCGAGAGCCCGCTCGCTGAACCCAGGTGCACGAAGGCGCGGCCCTCATCCAGCTGCCCGTTGTCGTACAGGTGCGCGCCGACGATCACGTCGCTGAACCCGTCGCCATTCACGTCGCCCGCCGTCGCGACCGCGGCGCCGTAGCTCGCGTCCGCCTGTGCGCTCCCTCTCGTCCAGTTCGAGCTGGAGGAAAGTCCGTTCGCCGAGCCCAGGTAGACGAATGCGCGGCCTTCGTCCGTCTGCCCGTTGTCGTAGAAGGGCGCGCCGACGATCACGTCGCTGTAGCCATCACCGTTCACGTCGCCCCCCGTCGCGACGGCGATGCCGTAGTTCGCGGACGCCTGATCGCCCTCCGCCGTCCAACTGGGCGTAGCGGAGAGACCGCTGGCCGAACCCAGGTATGTGAACGCGCGGCCCTCGGACATCTGCCCGTTGGCATAGTTGTACGCGCTGACGATCACGTCGCTGAATCCGTCGCCGTTCACGTCGCCGGCCGTTGACAGGGACCAACCGAAGAACGCAGCAACCTGATTGCTCTCCGCCGTCCAAGTCGGACTGGCTGAAAGACCGCTGGCGGAGCCCAGGTAGAGGAATGCGCGGCCCTCATTCGACTCGCCGTTGTCGAAACGATTCGCACCGACGATCACGTCGCTGAATCCATCACCGTTCACGTCGCCCGCCGTCGAGACGGCGATCCCGTAGTTCGCGCCCGCCTGATCGCTTTCCACGGTCCAGGCTGCACTGATGGAAAGGCCGCTCGCCGAGCCCAGGTAGAGGAATGCGCGGCCCTCATCCGTCTGCCCGTTGTCGTAGAGCGCAGCGCCGACGATCACGTCGCTGTAGCCGTCGCCGTTCACGTC
The DNA here is from genome assembly GCA_964592795.1 of uncultured Planctomycetaceae bacterium. GTDB lineage: Bacteria > Planctomycetota > UBA1135 > UBA1135 > JANLUN01. The sequence continues at coordinate 1,522 of CAZQHA010000261.1, forward strand.
CCCAGCCGGCGCGACGGCGCTGCCATATTGCGAGATCGCGTGATCGCTCTCGGTAGTCCAGGTCGGAGTGAGTGAGAGACCTGACGCGGAGCCCAGGTACACGAATGCGCGGCCCTCGTTCGTCTCCCCGTTGTCGTACCCATACGCCCCGACGACGACGTCGCTGAAGCCGTCATCGTTCACGTCGCCGGCGGTCGCGGCGGCGGCGCCGTAGAAACCGCTCGCTTGGTCGCTCTCGGCAGTCCAGATCGGAGTGTTCGAGAGACCCGACGCGGAACCCAGATACACGAATGCGCGGCCCTCATCCGTCTGCCCGTTGTCGTAACGGATCGCCCCGACGACGACGTCGCTGAAGCCGTCACCGTTCACGTCGCCCGCGGTCGCCACGGAGGAGCCGTAGGACGAGCCCGCCTGATCGCTCTCCGCCGTCCAGCTGGGACTGTTCGAGAGACCACTCGCCGAGCCCAGGTAGACGAATGCGCGGCCCTCGTCGAGCTGGCCATTGTCGTATTGAGACGCCCCGACGATCACGTCGCTATAGCCGTCGCCGTTGACGTCGCCCGCCACAGACACGGACCTACCGAAATCAGCGCCGACCTGATTGCCCTCCGCCATCCAGGCGGGGCCGGTCAGCAGCGGATCGACCGTCAGCGGATAGATGGCGTCCGTGTCGTCGATCTCGATGCCGATGCCGGCCTGTGACGGCGCGAGCCGCGCATCGAGCACGCGGCCTGTCGCGTCAAACACGACGAGATCGCGATAGCGCAGCTTCGCATCACCGCACGCATCGACGAGCACACCCGAGCGCACGCCTGCGTCGATGCGCAGCGAAAGATCGCCGCCGAACTCGAGGCCGATCCACAACGGTTCGACGCCGCGCGGGCGATCCGCGATCGTCCAGCCTTGCTCGATCCCGCGCTCGTCGTTCACGAACCACTCCGTGAGCAGCCCGTGCTCGAGCTCGACGCGCGCGCCGTGCGCAGCGATCGAGGCCATACCGAGCCCGTGCAGATCTCCGAGACGTCCGAAGCTCACTGTGCGCAGCGCGAGCTTCCATTCGGTGCCGACGCCGTCCGCGCTCGTCGCGCGCGGGAACACCTCGAGCCCCGCAGCGGACACGCGGCTGCGAAGGTTCAGTGACCGATTCGGCGCCGACACGACGCCGGGCTCGGCCGTCAAAGGCTGATAGCCGTACTCCCCGCGCTGCATCGCCTGCAACGCCACTGCGGTCCACGCCGAGCTCGAGTCGTCATTGGCGAGCCGAGTTGGAGAAGGCGTTTGCGCGAACGAAGTCAGGCAGGAACCGACCAAAGACACGACGACCAAAGCGTTACGACGCATGTTCAGCGGCTCAGAAGTCCAGAAAGGGGGATTAGACGGAGAAGGCGGCGAGAGTCGCGCGTGCTAGTCAGTCGCGCCAAGTCGTGGAGAGGATCCTCGCGAGGGCGTGCGCACACATTCCGACGAAAACTCCGACGCGCCGCGCGGCAGCCTCGGACCGTCGATCGAGTCAGAGCACGCGACGCGCCCCTTTCGATGCCCCGACGGCAGAAACGAACTCACGCGCTCGTCGAGCGTCAGCGGCGCGCCCGTGATCAATCGCTCCGACCCATCGGGCCCGATCGCGTCGCGAGCTCTACGCCTTCACGGCGTAGTTCTGCGGGAACATCAGCCGCTCCACCGCCTCGATCGTGATGTGGAGGATCTTGATGTGCACTTCCTGGATCCGATCGCTCGTCGTCGCGAGCGGCACGACGATCGGGATGTCGACCCTCGCGCGCGCCTTGCCGCCGCCCTTGCCGAGCAGGCCGACCGTGACGACGCCCTTCGATTTGGCGACCTCGGTCGCGCGCAAGATGTTCGGCGACTCGCCGCTCGTCGACAGCACGACGAGCAGGTCGCCCTTCTTGCCGTAGGCTTCGACCGAGCGCGCGAACACCTCGTCGTAGCCGAAGTCGTTCGCGATGCACGTCAGCTGGCTGGGATCGGAGAACGCGATCGCCGACAGCGCCGCGCGGTCCTTGCGGAAGCGGCCCGTCCATTCCTCGGCGAAGTGCATGGCGTCGCACATGCTTCCGCCGTTGCCGCACGACATCAAAAGGCCGCCGTTTCCCAGAGTCTTCGCGGCCGCGTCGACGAACCGCTGCACGTTCGCGAGCGCGTCCTTGTCGGCCAGGAACGCCGCCAGCGTCCTCGCGGCCTCGTCGAACGCCGCTCGCACCGGGTCGTGGGCTGTCATGATTCGAATTGTGGACGATAGGAGCGCTCGCCACAACCGACCGACGTGCGTTAGGCTCTCTCCCTCGAATGTCGCGCAAGCTCATCCCCATCGCCGTCATCGCCGCCGCGGGAATCGCACTCGGCTACGTCGCGCTGCGCGCGCCGAAGCAGGAGTACGTCGCGCCGACGCTCGCCGAAGTCGAAGCGCACGCGCCGGCGCCGAAGACGATCGCCGGCGCGCTTCCGGCCGGATGTGTCGTGCGCGCGTTCGCGGTCGAGGGCATGTGCTGCCAGGGCTGCACCGGGAAGATCTACAAGCGGCTCGTGCAGACCGAAGGCGTCGTGCAAGCCGCCGTCGATTTCGATTCGGGCACCGCGAGGGTGATCGTTCCGGAAACGGTAGACGTCGCGCAGCTCGAGTCGGTGCTCCACTTCGACAAGTACAGCGCGAAGCGGATGCCGTGAGCTCGAACGTCCGGCGCTGAGCTCGAAGGCTCTCCCCCCGCGCTCGCCTTGCGGGGATTTCGGGTTGCGCTCATCATGGCGTCGGCAGGGTCGCGGAGGGGTTTGCGAGCGTTTTCCAGGGTTTCCTCCGCGCCTGGATCATCGACCGGCATTAACGGCACGACTGAATGGGCGCCATTGGCAGGTACGTATCCACATGCGACGAACACTCCAATCCAAGATCCAACTGGCCTTCGTCTTCCTCTGCTTCGCGTTGCCGTGCGTCGACACCACATGGGCGCAATCGAGAGTCGTGACCTGGGGTCAGCGCGTCGGAGACACCAGCTTGCACGATGTGACCTTCGCGGAAGTGTCGGCCGGATGGGGTCACGTCGTGGCTCGACGCGCGAACGGGACCATCGTCGCATGGGGCTACAACCATCCCGACAACGGGGGCGATGGACCGGTGACCTTGCCGCCCGGACTCACCTGCGTGGAGCTTGCCGCGGGGTCCGACTTCTCCCTCGCACGCCGCAGCAACGGCACGGTGGTGGCGTGGGGGTTCAATGATTTCAACCAGTGCAACGTACCGGCTCTCCCGCCCGGAGTGACGTACACCCAAATCGCCGCGGGAGACGGACACGCACTCGCACTCCGCAGCAACGGGACTGCGGTCGGGTGGGGGTACAACTTCTACGGCCAGGCGAACGTGCCAGGACTGCCTCCGGGATTGACGTACGTCGAGGTTGCCGCGGGGAGGCTCTTCTCAATCGCTCGACGGAGCAATGGAACGCTCGCGACATGGGGAGCCGACAACGGCGGAGTTGTCTTCGACGTGCCTGCGCCGCCACCGGGACTCACCTTCGTCGAAATCGCAGCCGGCCAGCACTTCGCCCTCGCCCGCCTCAGCAACGGAACCGTCGTGGCATGGGGCGAGAACACGTTCGGCCAGACGGTCGTGCCGCCCGCGCCGCCGGGTACGACGTACGTCGAGATCGATGCGGGGTTCGAGCATGCGATCGGACGCCTGAGCGACGGAACGGCTGTCGTTTGGGGTTATCCGGGATTCAACCTGCACACCGTCCCGGCACTGCCTCCGGGAGTCACGTACGTAGAGGTCGAAGCCGCCGGTAAGATCTGTGCGGCTCGACGCAGCGACGGGTTGGTCGTCGTGTGGGGGGACAACGAATACGGGCAACGCAACGTTCCGGCCCAGTCGGCGAGCGCGCCCTATGTCGAAGTCGTGCCTGGGTACGACCACCTGATCGCGCGACGCAGCGACGGCTCGGCGATCGCCTGGGGCTGGACCGGATACAGCGCGACCAGTGTTCCTGCGCTCCCCCCCGGAGTGACGTACACCCAGATCGCTGCTGGACAGAATCACTCGTTGGCTTGCCGCAGCGATGGATCGGCGGTCGCTTGGGGGAGGAACGACCAAGGTCAAGCGAACGTGCCGCCGTTGCCGCCGGGCGTGACCTACGTCAGCGTCGACGGCGGATTCCTCCACTCCGTCGCGCTCCGCAGCGATGGCACCGCCATCGCGTGGGGGTTGAACAACCAGGGTCAGTGCAACCTTCCGCCTCTGCCTCCGGGGGTGACGCACGCGCAGGTCTCGGCCGGCATATGTACGTTCGCGCTGCGGAGCGATGGTCTCATCGACGCGGTGGGCGACAACAGCCAGGGTCAGACGAACGTGCCTCCTCTCCCTCCGGGACTCTCGTACATCCAAGTCTCCGGCGGTGCGGCCCATGCAGCCGCGTTGCGCAGCGATGGGTCGATCGTCAGTTGGGGGAACAACTTCTACGGTCAAACCAACACGCCTCCGCTGCCTCCGGGCCTCGTCTACGTGCGCGTCGCGGCGGGTCGCGACCACACGCTCGGCCTGCGCAGCGACGGAACGGTGGTGGGTTGGGGGGACAACTCGTACGGGCAGACGGCCGTGCCTCCTGCGCCCAGCGGATACAAGTACGTCGAGATCGCCGCGGAGGGCTATCAAAGCACGGGCAGGATCGACACCGATCCGGAGATCGGCACCGCGTACTGCTTCGGCGACGGGTCGCTGCCGACGCCGTGCCCGTGCGTCGCGCCGAACATCGTTCCCAGTCCGAGCGGACTCGCGGGCCACGGATGCGCGAACTCGTTCGATCTCGATGGAGCGCGGCTGCGTGCGTTCGGCACGCTCGCGCCGGATACGGCGACGCTCCTCTGCGAAGTCGGACCGAACTACATCGCGTTCGGCTTCATCCTCAAGGGGAACGCCAGCGACGCGAACGGCGTCGCTTCGAGCGACGGAATCCGGTGCGCCGACGGACAGCTCATCCGATTCGGAGGACACAACGCCGGAACGAACGGCGCCGAGATCGGCTCGTGGACGTACCCGAACAGCGTGCAGACGAATCCGATCTCGGCCGCGACGCTGCAGCCCGCGGGACAGAGCGCGTACTACCAGCTCTTCTATCGCAACGCCGCGCCGAACTTCTGCACCGCGGCGACGGCCAACTTCTCGAACGCGGTGGAGCTCGTTTGGCCGTAGTATGAGTGGACCGTGTCAAGGGGGATGCTTTCCTCTTCTTCACGGT
>CAZQHA010000262.1:0-6746 GCA_964592795.1 uncultured Planctomycetaceae bacterium
CTACAAGCGCGTCGGCCGCCCCACGCTCCTCAAGGGCTACGTGTACGACCGCGTCCCGCTCGAGGACGGCGGATCGGTCGCGAGCGGGGAGCGCGTCGAAGTCGTGCTGACGCTCGAAGGCAAGAACCACTACGAGTACCTCGTGTTCGAGGACCAGAAGCCGGCCGGCCTCGAGGCCGCCGACGTGAAGAGCGGCGAGCCGCTGTTCGCGCGAGAGCTCAAGTCGTCCGAAGTCGAGCGCCGCTTCGCCGCGCCCGCGAGCGCTCCGATCGCGGAGCCGCTCGACTACGAGCGCTACACCGGCCGCCAACTCCCGGTGCACCAGGAGCTCCGCGACCGACTCGTCGCGCTCTTCATCGACCGCATGCCGCAAGGCGTCTGGGAGCTGCGTTACGAGCTGCGCGCGGAGATCCCGGGTCGATTCCACGCGCTGCCGGTCGTCGGCCACGCGATGTACGTCCCGGAGATCCGTTGCAACGGCGACGAGGCGCGCATCACCGTCGAAGAGCGGGCGGGCCCTGGCGGGTGATCGAAGCGGGATTCTGGGTCTTGCACGGCAGGGCTACGTGATTCACCCTATCGATCCCCGATACGAACACCGACCCGCAGGAGACACGAATCCATGGCCGAATTGAAAGGCTCGAAGACGCACAAGAACTTGAAGGACGCCTTCGCGGGCGAAAGCCAAGCCAACCGCCGCTACCTGTACTTCGCCAAGCAAGCCGACGTCGAAGGCTACCCGGAGATCGCCGGCAACTTCCGTGACACCGCGGAGGGCGAGACGGGACACGCGCACGGTCACCTCGACTACCTGAAGAAGGCCGGCGATCCGGCGACCGATCTGCCGATCGGCTCGACCGACAAGAACCTGCGCGCCGCCGTCGCGGGCGAGACGCACGAGTACACCGACATGTACCCGGGGATGGCGAAGACCGCGCGTCAGGAAGGTTTCAACGAGATCGCCGACTGGTTCGAGACGCTGGCCAAGGCCGAGAAGTCGCACGCCGGCAAGTTCCAGAGCCTCCTGAACAGCATCACCTAGTTGCAGGGCGGCGATCGACCGATCGCGTACGCTCCGACGGCCGGGCTCTCTTACGATCCGTCCGAGGAGAAGTACTGGGACGAAGCGGGACTCTCGGCCGAGGTCACGCGCACGTTCGAGATCTGCCACGGCTGTCGCATGTGCTTCAAGTACTGCGACGCCTTCCCGTCGCTGTTCGACCTCGTCGACAAGACGCACGACGCGAACGTGCGCCGCATCGAGCCGGCGGACGTCGATCGCATCATGGACCAGTGCTTCCAGTGCAAGCTGTGCGAGGTCCAGTGCCCGTACACGCCGCGCGACAAGCACGAGTTCCAGCTCGATTTCCCGAAGCTCGTGCACCGCTACAAGGCCGTCCGCGCCAAGAAGCGCGGGATCTCGCGCCGCGACCGCGTGCTCGGCGATCCCGACGGGGCGGGACGGTTCGCGCGCAGATCGTTCGGCCTCGCCAATGCACTGAATCGCAACGCGCTGCACCGCTGGTTCCTCGAGAAGGTGCTCGGCATCCACCGCGAGAAGGAGCTGCCGGAGTTCGCCGCGACGACGTTCGAGCGTTGGGCGGAGTCGGCGGGGAAGGTGCCCTGCGAGCCCGGCGGCGAGGTCGTGCTCTTCCCGACGTGCTACGTCGAGAACAACGAGCCGCAGATCGGGCGCGACACGCTCGAGGTGCTCGCGAAGAACGGCGTCGACGCGCGCTGCACGAAGGGCCTGGCGTGCTGCGGCATGCCGGCGTGGGAGCGCGGCGATCTCGCCGGCCTGCGCGAGCGCGCGCGGCAAAACCTCGACCGCCTGCTGCCGTTCGTCGAGCGCGGCGCCAAGGTGGTCGCGATCAACCCGACGTGCTCGATGATGCTCCGCCGCGAGTACCCCGAGCTCGTCGATCGCGCCGATCGGGAGCGCGCGCAACGGCTCGCCGCGGCGGTGGTGGATCCGTCCGAGTACGTGTGGTCGATCCGCGCGGAGCCGCGCTTCGCGACCGACTTCAAGTCGCGCCCGGCCGGCAAGCTCGCCTACCACGCCCCGTGTCACCTGCGCGCGCAGGCGATCGGATTCAAGGGACGCGATCTCCTGCGCAAGCTGTTCGGCATCGAGATCGAGCTCGTGATGGAATGCTGCGGCCACGACGGGACCTACGCGATGACGGTCGAGGGCTACGAGCCCTCGCAGCGCATCGGCAAGAAGGCGTTCGACGACATGAAGGACGCGCGCGCCGAGGTCTGGTCGACCGATTGCCCGCTGGCCGCGCTGCAGTTCAGGCAGCACGCGGGCGTGCAGCCGATGCACCCGATGACGATCCTCGCCCGCGCCTACCGCGGCGACACGTTTCCGGTACCGCCGGAGGATCGGGCACCGTGAGACGCGTGCGCAGGGACGAGCTCCTCGACTACGTGACGTACGCCGAGCGGCGCGAGGCGCTGCGGCGCGCCGCGATGGAGGCCAAGGACGCGCGGCGCGTGCACGTCGGCGAGCACCTGACGTTCCTCTTCGAGAACGCGGAGACGATCCGCTACCAGGTCCAGGAGATGATCCGCGCCGAGCGCATCGTGCGCGAAGCGGACATCCAGCACGAGCTCGACACGTACAACGAGCTGATCGGCGAGCGCGGCGAGCTGGGCTGCACGCTCCTGGTCGAGATCGAGGATCCGGCGCATCGGGACGAGAAGCTCTCGCGCTGGCTCGAACTCCCGGAGCACGTGTACGTCGAGCTCGCCGGCGGGAAGCGCGTGAACGCGCGCTACGACGAGCGCCAGCTCTCGAGCCGCCGCCTCTCGTCGGTGCAGTACTTGAAGTTCGCGACGGGCGGCGAGGTTCCCGTCGCGGTCGGCTGCGACCATCCCGAGCTCGACTCGCGCACCGCGCTCTCGCCCGAGCAGCGCGCGGCGCTGCGCGAGGACCTGGCGTCGTGAAGCGCGCGTGGATCCTCGCGGTGCTCGCGCTCGCGTGCTCGAAGGAGCCGGAGATCGAGACGGCACCCGCGCCGGTCGCGGAGGCGGGCTCGACCGCGCCCGCGACCGTTCCGGCGAGCGATCCGTACGCCGACCCGCCGCCCGAGAAGGGAAAGCCCAGCAACGCGGCGGACGTCGCGGGCATGGACGATCCCCCGTTGACGCACTTCGAAGGCGCGCCGGTCGAGCCGCTCTTCGATCGGTTCGAGGACAAGAGCTGGAAGAGGCGCGCGTACGTCAAGCGCGACGAGAACGGGCGCGAGATCGACCACGGACCGGACTGGCGCTGGTTCGACAACCACCAGATCTGGCTGAAGCGCGTCTGGAAGGACGGACGGCAGAACGGTCCGTACGAGGAGTGGCACGACGGCGGGTTCATCGCGGCGCGAGGTGCGTTCGTCGACGACCAACGCGACGGGCTGTGGCTCACGTGGACGGAGGACGGCACGCCGCTCTCGGAATCGAACTGGAAGAAGGGCGAGCGACACGGACGCTCGCGCGACTGGTTCGCGAGCGGGCGGCCCAAGCTCTTCGACACCTGGAAGGATGGCCGGCAGGACGGCTGGCACGTCAGCTGGGTGAACCGCGGTCAGAAGACGAGCGAGGGCCTCTACGTCGAGGGCGTCAAGGAAGGCGAGTGGCACGAGTGGTACGAGGACGGGCGCGTGAAGTCGAGCGGACGGTACGCGCACGGGCTCGAGGTCGGCCCGTGGGTGCACGTCGACGATCAGGGCTTCCGCCACGAGGAGAACTACAAGGACGGACTGCTCGACGGCCGCTGCGCGTCGTTCGCCGAGGGCGGAGCGAAGCTCACCGAGGGCGACTTCGTGGCCGGCAAGGCCCAGGGGCTCCACACGAGCTGGTACGCGAGCGGACAGATCGAGTCGCAGGTCGAATACCACGCCGGCGTGCAGCACGGCTCCGTGCGCTACTACTTCGAGTCGGGCGCGAAGCAGATGGAAGGCACGATGAAGGACGGCAAGAAGCACGGCGAGTGGTCCTATTGGAAGGCCGATGGCACGCTGGATCCGACATGGAGCGGCCGCTACGAGAACGACCAGAAGGTGGGCGGGTAGCGCGCGAGCGCGGGACGCGGGCTAGGAGCTCGGCATGAGCGCCAAGGACGAACGACTCGCACATCTGCGCGGCGCGATCCCGGAGGTGACGCCGCGCGAAGCCTCCGAGCTCGTCGCGCGCGGCGCGGCGCTCGTCGACGTGCGCGAGCCCGACGAGGTCGCGCAGGGCAGCCCGCCGGGCGCGAGCCGCATCGTGCGCGGGTTCCTAGAGCTGCGCGTCGAGGACGCGATCCCCGACACCTCGCGCACGGTGCTCGTGATGTGCGCCGGCGGCGTGCGCTCGTTGTTCGCGGCCGAGGGACTGAAGCTGCTCGGCTACCGCGACGTCCGCTCGGTCGCGGGCGGATTCAACCGCTGGAAGAACGAAGGTCTTCCGGTCGAGGTGCCGCGCGCGTTCGCGCGCGGAGAGCTCGAGCGCTACAGCCGCCATCTCGCGATGCCGGAGGTCGGCGAGAAGGGACAGCGCAAGCTGCTCGACTCGAAGGTGCTGCTCATCGGCGCCGGCGGGCTGGGGTCGCCCGCCGCGTTCTATCTCGCCGCGGCAGGCGTGGGCACGCTCGGGATCGTCGACATGGACGTCGTCGACCGCAGCAACCTGCAGCGCCAGATCCTGCACACCGACGCGCGCACCGGGACGTCGAAGGTCGCGTCGGCGCGCGCGACGCTCGAGGCGCTCAATCCCTCGGTGAAGGTGCGCGGGCACGAGATCCGGCTGGATTCGTCGAACGTCGAGCGGATCTTCGACGGCTACGAGATCGTCGTCGACGGGTCCGACAACTTCGCGACGCGCTATCTCGTGAGCGACGCGTGCGTGAAGCTGGGCTTGCCGAACGTCCACGGATCGATCTACCGCTTCGAAGGGCAGGCCTCGGTGTTCTGGCCGGCGTACCCGAAGCGCCGCGGTCCGTGCTACCGCTGCCTGTACCCGGAACCGCCGCCGCCCGAGCTTGCGCCCTCGTGCGCGGAGGCGGGCGTGCTCGGCGTGCTGCCGGGCGTCGTCGGCACGCTGCAGGCCGTCGAAACGATCAAGCTGCTGCTCGGCATCGGCGATCCGCTGGTCGGACGCCTCGTGCACTACGACGCGCTCGAGCAGCGGTTCACGGAGCTCGCGCTGTCGGCGGATCCCAAGTGCCGCTACTGCGCGAGCGGCGCGAAGTTCCCCGGCTACGTCGACTACGAGGCGTTCTGCAGCTCGCGCGCGCGCTGAGCGATGGTAGGTTGGCCGCGATGATGCTGCGTGCGTGTCTGTGCCTCGTCCTCGCGAGCGCATCCGCGGGCGTCCCTGACGCCGGCGAGCTCGTCACGTTCCACCACGCGAACGGCGAGAAGGCGCGCGAAGGTCGCGTCGTCAACGGCCGGCGCGACGGTCCGTGGACCGCGTGGTACTCGAACGGCAAGCTCGCCTACGAAGGCTCGTTCAAGAACTACGAGCACGTCGGACACTGGATCTACTACCGCCCCGAGGGCGGCAAGCAGATGGAAGGCGATTGGGTCGCCGGCCGCCGCCACGGAGTGTGGACGACGTACGGTCCGGGCGAGAAGAAGGCCAGCGAAGGAGCCTACGAGCACGGTGCGATGACGGGGCACTGGACGTATTGGCGACCCACCGGCGTGAAGCGCGAGGAAGGCGAGTACGTGCTCGGCGAGAAGAGCGGCGTGTGGACGAACTACGACATGGAGGGCGTGAAGCTCGCCGCGGGTCCGTTCAAGAACGGCGTCAAGGGCGGCCTGTGGACCAAGTGGTACGACGGCGAGCGCAAGGAGTTCGAGGGCCGCTTCACCGGCGAGCTCGAGCGCGGCCCGTGGAAGCGCTGGTACCGGAGCGGGCAGCTCGCGGCCGAGGGCCGCTACGAAGCCGGCAAGATGGTGGGCGAGTGGACGGGATACCACGAGAACGGACAGCGCTCGTACCGCGGCTCCTTCGCGGACGGCAAGGAGACCGGTCCGTGGACGTACTGGTATCCGAGCGGGCAGAAGCACGCCGAAGGCTCGCACCGGGACGGACAGCGCGAGGGGCCGTGGACCTTCTGGAAGGAAGACGGCATCCCGGACAAGGAGCAGACGGGCGTGTACGTCGCCGGGGTGAAGCAGTGACGCTCGCGCACTCGCTCGCGATCGCCGGCGCGGCGCTCCTCGCGTCGCCGCAAGACGTGGGCGAGGCGCACCGGATCGTGTTCGCGCCGGAAGCGAACGCCCGCATCGGCAAGTCGATCCGCGTCGAGCACGTCCTCGACACGCAGGTCTTCGGCGTCGACGTCGGAGCGGAGGCGGCGCAGGAGCTCTCGCGGCTGAAGCTGACGACGAGCGAGACGCTCACCGTGGACGACGAATACCGCGCGAGCGCGAACGGGCGCCCGACGTCGCTGCGGCGCGTGTACCGCGAGATCCTTCACGACGTGCGAGCGTTCGCGCCGGGCGGCAGCGAGCCGGTCGTGCACCTCACCGCGACGAGCCCGATGAAAGACCTCTCCGTCCTCTTCACGTGGGTGCCGGAGGAGAACGGATACGGCCGGCTCTACGACGCGCGCGAGGGCGTCGAGGAGTCGCTGGCCGCCCTCAGCGAAGACCTCGACCTGCGCGAGCTCCTGCCGCCGCGCGCGGTGCGCGTCGGCGAGCGCTGGGAGATCGAGCCGTCGCGGCTCGCCGAGACGCTCGCCGTCGGCGGCAAGCTGCCGCTCGCGT
>CAZQHA010000263.1:0-6727 GCA_964592795.1 uncultured Planctomycetaceae bacterium
GACGTCACCGTGCGCTCGCGCGGCGTGATGGAGAAGTGCACGGACTGCGTGCAGCGCATCCGCCAAGCGGGCATCGAAGCCGCGCGCGAGAACCGCCCGCTGCGCGACGGCGATGTCAAGACCGCGTGCCAGGCGACGTGCCCCGCGGAGGCGATCGTCTTCGGCGACATCAACGATCCGAAGAGCGCGGTGTCGAAGCTCAAGACCGAGCCGCACAACTACGGCTTGCTCGAGGAGCTCAACACGAAGCCGCGCACGACCTACCTGGCGAAGATCGTGAATCCCAACCCCGAGATCGCGCAGCGCACATGAGCGAGCACCCGCAGACGGCCGCTCCCGCGCGTCCGGTCATCGGCGCCGGGCACACGCTGAAGACGGTCACCGACCACATCAGCTACATCGTGCTGCGGCGCGAGACGTCGATCGGCTGGTACGTGGGCTTCGGCATCGCGTCGCTCGTCACCGCGCTGCTCGTCGTCACGATCGCGAAGCTCGTGCTCGAGGGCATCGGCATCTGGGGCAACAACCAGCCCGTCGGCTGGGCGTTCGACATCATCAACTTCGTCTGGTGGATCGGCATCGGGCACGCGGGCACGCTGATCTCCGCCATCTTGCTCTTGCTGCGCCAATCGTGGCGCACGTCGATCAACCGTTTCGCGGAAGCGATGACGCTGTTCGCGGTCGCGTGCGCGGGACTCTTTCCGGCGCTGCACACCGGTCGTCCGTGGCTCGACTACTGGCTCCTGCCGTACCCCAACACGATGGGCGTGTGGCCGCAGTTCCGCAGCCCCTTGATCTGGGACGTCTTCGCGGTGTCGACGTACGCGACCGTGTCGTTCCTCTTCTGGTACGTCGGCCTCATCCCCGACCTCGCGACCTTGCGCGACCGCGCGAAGAATCGGCTCTTCAAGCTCGGCTACGGCGCGCTCGCGCTCGGCTGGCGCGGCGCGGCGCGTCACTGGGATCGCTACGAGACCGCGTACCTGCTCCTCGCGGGCCTGGCCACGCCGCTCGTCGTCTCCGTGCACACGGTCGTCAGCTTCGACTTCGCCGCCAGCGTGATCCCGGGCTGGCACACGACCGTGTTCCCGCCGTACTTCGTCGCGGGCGCGATCTTCGCGGGCTTCGCGATGGTGCTGACGCTCGCGATCCCGATCCGGCACATCTACAAGCTCGAGGATTTCATCACCACGCGCCACCTCGAGAACATGGCGAAGGTGATGCTCGCCACCGGCCTGATCGTCGCCTACGGCTACGCGATGGAAGCGTTCATGGCCTGGTACTCGGGCAGCACGTACGAGCAGTACATGATCACGAACCGCCTGTTCGGACCGTACGCGACGTCCTACTGGGCGCTGCTCCTGTGCAATGTCCTCGTGCCGCAGATCCTGTGGCTGCGCAAGGCGCGCAAGAACATCTGGATCCTGTTCCTCGTCGCGATGTCGGTGAACGTCGGCATGTGGCTCGAGCGCTTCGTCATCATCGTGACGAGCCTGCACCGCGATTACCTGCCGTCGTCGTGGGGCACGTACACGGCCACGATCTGGGACTGGTCGATGTTCGTCGGGACGATCGGCCTCTTCTTCTTCCTCCTGCTGCTCTTCATCCGCTTCCTCCCGATGATCTCGATCTTCGAGATGAAGACGCTGGTTCCGGCGAGCCCGGAAGCGAGCGGCGGCGAGACGAGCGCGAGCGGGAAGCACTGAGCGATGAGCGCCAAGCAGCCCGTCAAGCAGCCGATCTACGGCTACCTCGTCGAGTTCGACAACTCCGAGGACCTCTTGGCGTGCGCGCGCGCGTCGAAGGAGGCGAACTACACGGTGCTCGAGGCGTACACGCCGCTGCCGTTGCACGAAGTCGGCCACATCCTCGGCTACACGAACAAGCTGCCCTGGATCGTGTTCGCCGGCGGATGCATCGGAGCGTGCGTCGGCTTCGGGTTGCAGTACTGGGTCAGCGTGATCGAGTACCCGGTCAACATCGGCGGGCGGCCCTACAACAGCTGGCCGGCGTTCATCGTCCCGATGTTCGAGACGACGATCCTGTTCGCGGCCTTCGCCGCGGTGTTCGGGATGTTGTGGCTCAACGGGCTCCCGCAGCCGTATCACCCGGTGTTCAACGTCCCCCACTTCGTCGAGGCTTCGCGAGATCGCTTCTTCTTGATGATCCTGAGCCGCGATCCGCGCTTCGACATGCAGGAGACCAAGCGCTTCCTGGCGGCGCAGAACCCGATCTCGCTCGAAGAGGTGCCGCATTGAAGCCGCGCGCTCTCGTTCTCGCGCTCGTGCTCGCCGGCTGCCGGCAGGACATGCACGACCAACCGAAGCTCGAGGCGCACGAGTCGTCCGCGTTCTTCGCCGACGGCCGCGCGTCGCAGCCGCAGGTCTCCGGGACCGTCGCGCGCGGCGAGCTCGACCTCGACGAGCACTTCCACCGCGGCAAGGTCGACGGCAAGCCCGCCGAGACGTTCCCGAGCGGCATCCCGCTCACGCGCGAGTTCCTCGCGCGCGGCCGCGAGCGCTACGACATCTTCTGCGCTCCGTGCCACAGCCGGGTCGGCGACGGCGACGGGCTCGTCGTGCAGCGCGGCATGCGCCGGCCGGTGTCGTTCCACATCGAGCGCCTGCAGACCGCGCCGGTCGGCTACTTCTTCGACGTGATGACGAACGGCTTCGGCGCGATGTTCGACTACTCGGCGCAGATCCCGCCGTCCGATCGCTGGGCGATCGTCGCGTACATCCGGGCTCTTCAGAAGAGCCAGAACGCGCGCATCGAGGACGTTCCGCCCGCGGAGCGCGAGCGCCTCTCGGGGGGCGAGTGATGTCGGGCACCGCGAGCATCCGGTCGGACTTCGGGCGCATCCAGAAGCGCGCGCTGACCGTGGGCCTCGTCGCGAGCGCGGCCGTCCTGGCCGGCGCGTTCACGGACTCGACGCAGTTCTTCCGCTCGTACCTCTTCGCGTACTTCTTCTGGCTCGGTCTCTCGCTCGGCAGCTTCGCGATCGTGATGCTCCACCACATCACGGGCGGCTCATGGGGATTCGCGATCCGACGGGTACTGGAGGCCGGCATGCGCACCCTGCCGCTGATGGCGCTCGCGTTCGTGCCGATCCTGCTCGCGGTCGGAACGCTCTACCCGTGGGCGGCGCACGACGCGGCGGCGCACGACGAGCTGCTCGCGCACAAGGCGCCGTATCTGAACGTTCCGTTCTTCATCGGGCGCGCGGCCGTGTACTTCGTGCTCTGGATCGGCATCGCGTGGATCCTCTTGCGCTACTCCGCGAAGCAGGACCGCACCGGAGATCCGGGCCCCGCGCGCCGCGCGCGCACGCTCGCGGGACCGGGCCTCGCCGTGTACGGGCTGACGATGACTTTCGCGGCCGTCGACTGGGCGATGTCGCTCGAGCCGCACTGGTTCTCGACGATGTACGGCGTGATCTTCATCGTCGGGCAAGCGCTGTCGACGCTCGCGTTCTCGATCGTCGTCGCGGCGTGGCTGCAGAAGCGCCCGCCGTTCTCGCGCTTCCTCTCGACCGGGCACTTCCACGACCTGGGCAACCTGATGTTCGCCTTCGTGATGCTGTGGGCGTACGTCAGCTTCTCGCAGTACCTGATCATCTGGTCGGGCAACATCGCGGAAGAGACGCCCTGGTACCTGCACCGGACGGGGCACGGCTGGGAAGCGCTGGCGATCGCGCTCCTCGTCTTCCACTTCGCGGTCCCGTTCCTCCTGCTGCTCTCGCGCAAGTCGAAGCGCAACTCGCAGATCCTCGCCACGATCGCGCTGGGGCTTCTCGCGATGCGCTTCGTCGACCTCTACTGGTTCATCGGTCCCGCGTTCCACCGCGAGGGTCTCGCGGTCCACTGGATGGACTTCGTGACGCCGGTCGCGCTCGGAGGGCTCTGGCTCGCCTGGTTCATCCGTCAGCTCAAGGGCCGGCCGCTGATCTCGCTGCAGGACAGCGCGCTCGAGCGCAAGCTCGAGGGAACCCAACCGGCGGCGCAGCCATGAAGCACGAAGACCCGGTACACGCCCCGCACGGCGGACACGAGGCGAGCGACGCCAAGCTGCGCCCGCTGGTCGCGTTCGTGCTCGCGCTCTCGGTGTTCTCGGCGGCGATGCTGTTCCTGATGCGCTGGACGTTCGATGCGTACGCGGAGCGCGAGGCGAAGCTCGACGTGCCGCGCCATCCGCTCGCCGCGGGCATCGAGGTGCCGCCCGAGCCGCGACTCGAGCCGATGCCCGGCTACGAGCTGCCGCCGCTCGGTCCGGACGGCGAGCGGCCGTTCGCGACGAAGGGCCTCGCCGAGCACCGCCAGAACGAGCGGACGACGCTCGAGAGCTACGGCTGGATCGACAAGAGCGCCGGGATCGTCCGCGTCCCGATCGATCGCGCGATCGAGCTCACGCTGAAGGACGGCCTGCCGATCGCCGGGGAGAAGAAGCGGTGAGCTCGATCCTATCCGCCATCGCGACCGCGGCGATCGCATTCGCCGCGCCGCAGGAAGCTCCGCCGAGCCCGTGGAGCGGCGTCTCGTTCGAGCAACGGCTCGACGCGCACGTCGCGCCCGACCTCGAGTTCACGGACGAGAACGGCCGGCGCGTCACGCTCGGCCGCTACTTCGGCACGAAGCCCGTCGTCCTGCTGCTCGTCTACTACGAGTGCCCGATGCTGTGCACGCAGGTCCTGAACGGCTTCGTGAGCACGCTGCGCGCGCTGTCGCTCGACCCCGGAGAGGACTTCGAGATCGTCACCGTGAGCATCGACCCGCGCGAGACGCACGAGCTCGCGCGGAAGAAGCAAGCGAAGTACGTCGAGGAGTACGGAAAGCCCGAAGCCGTGTCGGCGTGGCACTTCCTGACCGGCTCCGAGGAGTCGATCGCGCGTCTCTCCGACACCGTCGGGTTCCACTTCAAGTGGGACGAAGCGACGCAGCAGTACGCGCACGCCAGCGGCTTCGTCACGCTGACGCCGCAAGGCCGCGTCTCGAAGTACTTCTACGGCGTCGAGTACTCGCCGCGCGATCTGCGCCTCGCGCTCGTCGAGTCGTCGGAGGGGCGCATCGGAACGCTCGTCGATCAGGTGCTCCTGCTCTGCTACCACTACGATCCGACGACGGGCAAGTACGGCGTCGCGATCATGACCCTCGTGCGCGCGCTCGGCGTGCTGACCGTCGCGGTGCTCGGCGGGTTCATCGTCACGATGCTCCGCCGCGAGAAGCGCGTGATCGCCGCGCAGCAAGGACGGGCCTGACGCCATGTGGCAGAACTTGCCGCTCTTCCCCGAAAGCGCGTCGACCCTCGCGGGCGAGGTCGATCAGCTCTACATCTTCCTCGTGGCGGTCAGCACCTTCTTCGCGGTCTTGATCTGCGGCTTGATCCTCGCGTTCTCGATCAAGTACCGGCGCAAGAACGACGGGCGTGTCGCCGCGCGCGTCGAAGGGTCGCTGCAGCTCGAGCTCCTGTGGACGATCATCCCGTTCGCGGTGATGCTCACCGCGTTCCTCGGCGGGGCGTCGCTCTTCTTCCGGATGAACCGGCCGCCTTCGGAGGCGATCGACATGTTCGTCGTCGGGAAGCAGTGGATGTGGAAGCTGCAGCACCCGCGCGGCGAGCGGGAGATCAACGACTTGCACGTCCCGGTCGGGCAGGCGGTGCGCCTGACCATGACGTCCGAGGACGTGATCCACAGCTTCTACATCCCCGCGTTCCGCATCAAACGCGACGTCGTGCCGGGCCGCTACAGCCAGCTGTGGTTCGAAGCGACGAAGACCGGCGTGTACCACATCTTCTGCGCCGAGTACTGCGGCACGAAGCACTCCGCGATGATCGGGAAGATCTACGTGCAGACGCCGGAGGAGTACCAGCAGTGGCTCAGCGGCGCGCCGCCCGGCGAGGCACCCGAGGTCGCCGGACAGAAGCTCTTCGAGTCGCTGCGCTGCAACACGTGCCACACGGACACGACGGGCGCGCGGGGGCCGTCGCTCGCGGGCCTCTTCGGCAAGCGCATCCCGCTGCGCGATGGCGGTCTTCAGGTCGTCGACGAGGACTACATCCGCGAATCGATCGTGAAGCCGATGGCGAAGATCACCGCGGGATTCGATCCGATCATGCCCACGTACGAAGGACAAGTCGGTGAGGAGCAGATCCTGCAGCTCATCGCATACATCAAGTCGCTCCGAGCGCCATGAGCACGACCACGCAGGCTAGAGCTCCCGGCGCGACGAGCCCGGCGCCGGCGCCGGCGCCCGCCGAGAACTATCTCAACGTCGAGTACGGCTGGAAGTCGTGGCTCCTCACCGTCGATCACAAGCGGATCGCGATCCTCTACCTGATCTCGATCACGGCGTTCTTCTTCGTCGGGGGCGCGCTCGCCGTGCTGATGCGGCTCGAGCTGCTCACGCCTCAAGGCGACCTCGTCCAGCCCGAGACGTACAACAAGCTCTTCACCATGCACGGCTTGGTGATGATCTTCTTCTTCCTGATCCCGTCGATCCCGGCCGTGCTCGGCAACTTCCTCGTTCCGATGATGATCGGCGCGAAGGACCTCGCGTTCCCCAAGCTCAACCTGGCGTCCTGGTACATCTACATCGTCGGCGGGCTCTTCACGACGTACGCGATGGTCGCCGGCGGCGTCGACACGGGCTGGACGTTCTACACGCCGTACAGCTCGACGTACGCCAACACTCACGTCATCGCGACCGCGCTGGGCGCGTTCATCACCGGC
>CAZQHA010000264.1:0-6681 GCA_964592795.1 uncultured Planctomycetaceae bacterium
AGTGCGGGTCGAAGAGCCACGCGAACAGGAAGACGTGCTCGTCTCCGTCGCGGCGCATCTCGTCGAGGAACTGGAGCAGTCGCGACACCGCGGCGAAGGCCGTCGAGCCCTCGTGCCCCGTCGCGAACGAGTCGTCCCAGCGCTCGAAGCCGCGCGCGATGCCGATCTTTCGCGTCGTGATGAAGTTCGTCATCACGCCCGCGGTCGAGACCCCGCGCGAGGCGAGCATCGGCACGAGCGGCGCCATCCCCTCCGGGCACGTGCTCGTCAGGCGCAGCACGCCGTGCTCCCACGGCCACTGCCCCGAGAGCTGAGACACGAGGCTCGGGATGGTCCACGGCGCCGTCGTGTAGGCGCGCTCGAACCGCACGCCGTCCGCGGCGAGCGCATCGATGTTCGGAGAGGCCCGCTCGCCGTTCTCGCCGGTCGCGGAGTTCCCGTAGCAGCCGAGCGCGTCGGCGCGCAGCGTATCGACCTCGATCCACACGACCACCTTCGGCCGATCCGGGGCGCACGCGGCGCACGCGATCGCGAGCGCGCACAAGGACCGCGACGCGAGCTTTCGAGAGCAGAGCTCGCGGAGTCGCTGACCTTTGGAACGGAGCATCGCGGACGTTCGAACGCGCGCGCATTGGAGCGCGCGAGCGAACGGGAGACAAGGCGCGCGGGGCATTCGGGTTCTCGCGCGGCGTGCGCGCGAAACCCCCTACGCGCGTCCGGCGTCAGAGATGGCGCCCGCGCGCCGCGACGATCGGCCGCAGGAGCTGCGACAGCTCGGCGAGCTCGGCGCTGGTCAGCGCCTGGTCCTTGTCGCACAACGCGACGGCGGGATTGGGGTGCGCTTCGATGATCAGCCCGTCCGCTCCCGCCGCGGCCGCGGCGAGGGCGAGCGGCACGACGAGCTCGCGCACTCCAGCCGCGTGCGACGGATCGACGATGACCGGCAGGTGCGTGCGGGCCTTGAGCACGGGCACGGCGCTGATGTCGAGCGTGTTGCGCGTCGCGGTCTCGAACGTGCGGATGCCCCGCTCGCACAGGACGACGCGGTGATTGCCGCCGGCCATCACGTACTCGGCGGCGAGGAGCAGCTCCTCGATCGTCGCGCTCATGCCGCGCTTCAGGAGCACGGGCCGCGTCGCCCGTCCCACCTCGCGCAGGAGCGCGAAGTTCTGCATGTTGCGCGCTCCCACCTGCAGCATGTCGGCCTTCTCGGCGACGCGCTCGACGTCCTCGGGACGGAGCACCTCGGTCACGATCGGCAGCTCGTACGCCCGGCCGGCCTCGGCGAGCATCTCGAGACCCGGGAAACCCAGTCCCTGGAACGCGTACGGTGACGTGCGCGGCTTGAACGCGCCGCCGCGCAGCATCGAAGCTCCGGCGCGCTTCGCCATCGCGGCGGCGTCCATCACTTGCTGTCGATTCTCGACCGCGCACGGCCCGATGATCAGCACGAACCGATCGCCGCCGATGTCCGCGCCGCCGATCCGCACGTGCGTACGGTCCGCGGGATCCTTCAGGCTGCACAGGCGCAGGTTCGAGTTGGTCGCGACCTTCGCCGCGGGAACGGTCGGCGCCGGCGAGGCGGGGCACGCGGCGACGTCGGGCTCGGCCGGCTCGATCGCCGGCGCGGCGTGGACGGACGGAATCACGTCCTTCTCCGTGCGGCGCGGGTAACTGCCGAGCACCTTGAGGTGGTTCGTGTGCGCGCGGACTTCCCCGAGCGCCGCGGCGACGCGCGGATCCGACACGTGGCCGTCGAAATCGACGTAGAAGAGGTACTCCCACGGCGAGCTCGGCTGCGGGCGGCTCTCGAGCTTGCTCAGGTTCAGTCCTTGCTGGTCGAACACTTGCAAGCATTCGAGCAGCGCGCCGCGCCGGTGGTTCACCGCGAAGACGAGCGACGTCTTGCTCGGCCGGCGCGCATCGACGGGCTCGGCCGCGGTCGAGATCAAGAGGAAGCGCGTCAGGTTGACGCTCTGGTCGGCGATGTCGCGGCGCAGGACGGAGAGGCCGTACTGCTGCGCGGCTTCCTCCGACGCGATCGCGGCGACGGTCGCGTCGCCTTCACGCCCGATCGACTGCGCCGCGCCGGCCGTGTCGTGGTAGCTCTCGACGACGCAGCCCACGAGCGAGTCGAGGAAGCGCTGACACTGCTGCAGCGCCACGGGATGGCTGCGGATCACCTTGACGTCGTGCAGCGTGGCGCCGGGACGGCCGACGAGGCAGTGCTCGACCGGCCACACTTCCTCGCCGACGATCGTGATCGGTCGCCGCGCGAGGAGGTCGTACACCTCGTTGATCGTGCCGGCGATCGTGTTCTCGATCGGGAGCAGCGCGTAGTGGATCTCCCCCGCCTCGAGCGCCTCGATCGCGGCGGTGAAGCTGCGAAACCCGATCCGCTCCAGACGGGCGACCTCGCGCGTCGCGAAGATCTTCGTGATCGTCAGGTCGCTGTAGCACGCCGGCACGCCTTGGTAGCCGACGCGCACGGACTGCACGCCGTTCCGCGGCGAGCGTGCGGCCGCGTCGAGGAAGCGCTCCTGATCGCGGCGCGACCAGTTCAGGATCTCGCGCAGCACGCGGCCGGCGAAGTAGCTCGAAAGGCCGGCTTCCTCGGCCTGTCGCGACCAGGCCTCGAACATCTTGCGCTCGCGCACTTCGTCGCGCAGCGGCGCGCCCGGGTCTTGGCTCTTCGCGGAGCCGATCTCGCGCACGGCGCGCATGCGCTCCGCGAGGATGCGGATGAACTCGCGATCGAGGCGATCGATCTCGTCGCGTGAATTGGAAATCTTGTCCATGTGTGGCCGCGGCAGACGAAGCGAAGGCGCGCCGCCGCGAATCCTTCACGAACTCTATCCCGAGGGCGCGCTGCGGGTACGCGCGTGAGGGACGTCGCAGCCCTGAAGAAAGTTCGCCCGCGCGCCCGATCGCATCACGCGGACCCGCGCGGATCGAAGCTCGACGTGCGCGAGAGCTCCTGCCAGAGCCTCTTCTCCTCGGGTGTCGTCGACGGCGGCAGCACGATCCGGAGCTCGACGATCAGGTCGCCGCGCTCCCCCCCGCGCCGCGGAAGCCCCATTCCGCGCATGCGCAGCTTCTTTCCGCTGTTCGAGTTCGGCGGCACGGTCAACAGGACTTCGCTGCCGTCGAGCAGCCGGATCGGAACCTTCGCGCCGAGCGCGGCCTCCCACGGCGCGACGGGGAGGACGAGCGCGAGATCGTGGTCGGAGACGCTGAATCGCGGGTGCGGCGCGATCGACACGCGCAGCAGGAGGTCCCCCGGCGTTCCTCCGCCGCGTCCGAGCCCACCCTGCCCCTTGAGGCGGATCGTGGTCCCATCCGTCGTGCCGGGCGGGATCTTCACGTCGTACGTGCGCGCGCTCCCGTCCGATCCTTGGAGCGACACCGTCCGCGTCGCGCCGCGGTACGCGTCCTCGAGCGTGATCTCGACCGCCGCTTCGTACGAAGGGCCGGTTCGAGGTCGGGCCGCGCGCGTCCCGGCGGAGTGCGTCGTCGGGCCTCGTTCTCGGCCGAAGAACGTCTCGAAGAACGAGCTGAACCCGCTGAGATCGCCGAACTCGAACTGGTCCGCCCCGCCGCGCGTGTCGAATTGGAAGTCGAAGCCCGGCGGCGGCGTGAACTCCTGCCCCTCTTTCCAGTTCTCGCCCAAGCTGTCGTAGCGCTTGCGCTTCTCGGGATCCTTGAGGACCTCGTACGCCTCTGCGATCTGCGCGAAGCGCTGGTTCGCTCCGTCGGTCTTGTCGACGTCGGGGTGGTGTTTGCGCGCGAGCTTTCGATACGCGCGCTGGATCTCCGCGGTCGGCGCGTCGCGCGCGACTCCGAGCACCGAGTAATAGTCCTGGAACTTGACTCCCAACGCTTTGGTCTCCTGTGGCGCGCAGTCTCACAAAAGCCAGTCCAGACCACGAGGCGCTTCGGCGCGACCGGCGCGCCGGAGATGCGCAAGCCTAGCCCGCCAGAAAGGCACCGAAGGCTGCCAAAGAGGCACCTTTTCTGCCGCAGCAGCGCTCCAGAGCGGCTTTCGACGGTCTCGACGGGTTGGCACCGCTCTTGCCTTCGCGGGCCGCCAGAGAAAAGAAACCAGCGCCGACGACCGGCGCACAAAGGAGATTGCAATGAGCCTGATCACCTGGAACCGCAACGCAGCTTGGAGCCCTTGGCACGAGTTCGCGCGGCTTCAATCCGAGATGAATCGCATCTTCGAGCACGTGGGCCGCGCCGAGAGCGACGAATTCCCGCCGATCGACGCGTGGGTGGGCGAGGACGGCATGCGACTTCGCGCGCAGGTCCCCGGATACGGAAGCGAGGACATCGAGATCTCGGTCGCCGGCGACACGCTCACGCTGAAGGGCGAGCTCAAGGACGAGACGCCGGACGACGGCGCGAGCTTCCATCGGCGCGAAAGGCGCACGGGGAGGTTCGTGCGGACGGTCCAGCTGCCCTTCGCGATCGAGTCCGACGCCGTGACGGCCGTCGCCAAGAACGGAGTGCTCGAGCTGACGCTCCCGCGCGCGCAGTCCGAGCGCCCCCGCAAGATCGCCATCACGTCCAACTGATCCGAGCTTGGAGGAACCCCGACCATGAAGCACGAAACGAACGGAAAGAACGGTACGACTGCCGAAGTCGAGAACACGCACGAGCGTCGCGTGACGGTGCCGCGTGCCGACATCTACGAGGCCCAGGACGGCGTCCACCTCGTGGCGGACATGCCTGGCGTCGACGAGAAGTCGATCGACGTCACGTTGCACCGCAACGTGCTCACGATCACGGGCCGCGTGACGCCTTGGACACTGGAAGGGCATCGACGCGCGTACGCGGAGTTCGAGGAGTGCGACTTCAGCCGCTCCTTCCGGCTCTCGGACGAATCGGATCCCGCGGGGATCCGGGCCACCGTGAATCGCGGTGTGCTGCGCGTGTTCGTCCCGAAGACGAAGCCGTCGGTGAAGCGGATCCAGGTGCTCGCGCAGTAGTCGAGCGAGAGCGGGCACGGCGCGCGCGGCGGACGTGGCAGGCGTCAGCCGCGCGCGCTCGTCTTCAGCGCCGCCACGAGCTCGGTCGAGATCGCGCCGCCGGCATCGAACAACGCGACCTCCCGGTTGGTCCGCTGCTTCAGGTCCTTCACCTGCGCGCGACCCGACGTCCACTCGTTCTCGCCGACGACGAGCGCGGTGTCGAACCCGCGCTTGTCGGCGTAGCGCAGCTGCGCGTCGAGCTTCTTCGGCTCGGGGTAGAGCTCGACGCCGATCCCTGCAGCGCGGAGCCTGGCCGCGAGCTTCAAGTAGTCGTGCAATCGACTCGCGTCGAAGTACGGCATGAACACGCTCGCTCCCGTGCGCCGCTTCTCGGTCATGCCGAGCTCCTCCATCGCCGCGAGCAGCCGATCGAGCCCGAGGGACGCCCCGATGCCGGGCAGGCGCTGCTTCGTGTACAGCTGCGCGAGATCGTCGTAGCGACCGCCCGAGCAGACGCTGCCGATCGCGGCCAGGTCGCGCAGCGTCGTCTCGAGCACCGTTCCCGTGTAGTAGTCGAGTCCGCGCGCGATCGAGAGATCGATGCGCAGCGTCGGCTCGACGATCCCCACGGCGCGCGCGGAGCGCACGACTTCGGCCAGCTCGTCCAGCCCACGGCTGCCGACGTCATCGAGTCGCGCCCGTTCGAGCTGGCTCAGGATCGAGTCCGAGGTGCCTTGGATCGTCACCGCGTCGAGGATCCGGTTGGCATCCGCGGCCGAGGTGCCCAACTTCGTCGTGAGCTCCTGCTGCACGCCGTCGCGGCCCACCTTGTCGAGCTTGTCGAGCACGCGCAGCACGTCGCCGAGGGACGTGTCGATGCCCAGCTGCGCGATCAGCCCTTGCAGGACGCGGCGGTTGTTCACGCGAATGGTGAACGCGCCGGAGTCGAAGCCGAGCGCGCGCATCAAGTCGTGGGCGACCAGCACCGTCTCGACGTCCGACACGATGCTCTCGCTGCCGATCGTGTCGAAGTCGCACTGCAGGAACTCTCGGTAGCGTCCGCGCTGCGTGTTCTCGCCGCGCCACACCGGGCCGATGTGGTAGCGCTTGAACGGCACGCCCAGCTCGCCGATGTACTGCGCCGCGAACCGCGCGAGCGGCACGGTGAGATCGAAGCGCAGCGCGACCTTGCGGCCGCCGTGGTCCTCGAACCGGTAGAGCTGCTTGTCGGTCTCCGCGCCGCCCTTGCCGGTGAGGATCTCCTCGTACTCGAGCGCCGGCGTGTCGATCGGGCTGAAGCCGTACGAGCGGTAGACGCGCCGCGCGGTGTCGATGAGCCACTCGCGCGGGATCATCGCGTCGGGGAGATAGTCGCGGAATCCCTTCAGCGTCCGCGGTTCGATGAGTGCCATGCGCGGATGCTAGAGGAATCGCGCGCCTCGATCGACTACCGGGGAGCCAGGCGCGCCGGAGCCGGCGGAGGACGCGGCGCGTCGAGACGCCAGATCGAGAGGACGTGTGCGCCGTCCGCGGTTCGGAGCCGCGAAGAGAAGATCCGCGTGAAGCCCGTGATGCGCGCCGCGTCGCCGTCCGCCGCGATCGACATCTGCCGCACCGCGCCCGATCCGCCAACGTCGCGGCGCGGGCTCGCGACCAGGTATCGCGCGCCCGCCGAGTGCATTACGCGGACGAGGCGTTCGACGTCCGC
>CAZQHA010000265.1:0-6638 GCA_964592795.1 uncultured Planctomycetaceae bacterium
CGTCACGATCGACCGCGCCGCGCGCACGATCCGCTCGGAGGGTCTGCAGGTCGTCGGCACGTGGCACTTCGAGCAGGAGCCGATCGAAGGCGCGTTCGGTCACTCGGGCGCGCAGTTCGGCGGCAAGCTCGTCGACGACGGCTTCCAGGGCCGCGCGATCTCGTTCCTCGGCGAAGGTTCGCGCGCGCGCGTCGAGTTCCCCGTGCACACGGACTCGTCGTTCACGTTCCGCGAGGGTTTCTCGATCGCGTGCGCGGTGCGCCTCGGCGCGGGCCGCAGCGGCGCCGTGCTGCGCGCGGGGGAGACGGTGCAGCTCGAGGTCGCGTCCGACGGCTCGATCAAGGGTTGGGTCGCGAGCGAGATGGTCGACGAGCTCGGCCACGAAGAGCGCGGCGGGCGGATCCAGATCGCGAGCCCGCCGCACGTCGTCGTCGCCGGACGGTGGACGCAGATCGAGCTCGCGTACGACCGCAAGAAGCTGCGGCTCTACGCCGACGCGACGCCGGTCGCGGAGGTGGCGGAAACGACGCCCGTGTGGCGGCTCGAGGGTCCGATCGTGCTCTCGCCGGATCCGACGCCGTTCCCGGGCGAAATCGACAACCTCGTGGTCAGCGCCGTCGTCGCGCACGACGAGAGCGTCCTGCCGATGAACACGAGCTTCGCGGCGAACACTCCCGCGGAGATCGTGTTCGCCGCCGGCGGCGGACTCGACCGCGACGTGCACAAGGAGCCGGTGCGCGTGACGGTGGAGTCGGACGACAACCCGCCGCGCACGCTCGTCGTCAGCTTGTTCGGGACGGTCGAATGAAGTGCCTGGCGCGCCAACCGATGGATCGCGCTCGCGCGGCGTGCGAGCGGGGCGGGTTCGCGCTGATGGTCGTCCTTCTCGTCCTGCTCGCGCTGCTCGTCCTGTGCACGCCGTTCCTGATCTCCGCGCGCAATGCGGACCGCGCGAGCGCGCAGATCTCCGACCGCACGCAAGCGCGCGTCGCGCTCGACACCGCGGCCCGGCACGCGCGCGCGAGCCTCTACGCGACGCACTCGAGCCTCGACGACACGCCGTACTTCGACGCGCTCGACGAGATCCACGTCCAGAACCAGTTCCCGGCCGACTTCCTCGACGCGCGCGACGAGCACGGCGTGATGTGGGACCTCGAGGTCACCGACGCGGCCGGGCAGATCGACCTGAACAGCGCCGGCCCGCACGTGATCGCGAACTTGATGGAGGCGAGCACGCGTTTCACCGAGGTCGTCGACCCGAGCTCGAAGCTCCTTGCCGTCGCGTCGACCGCGGGCTTCGAGCCGAGCGGCTACCTGTGGGTCGGGGGCGAGCTGATCCACTACACGCAGCTCGAGGGCAGCGCGTTCGCGGGCTTCACGCGCGCAGTGCTGGGTCCGCCGAACGACACCGACTGGTTCGGTGGACCGCGGCCCAACTCGTCCCACGACGCCGGCGCGCCGGTGCTCGATCAGCGCGCGTTCGCGCTATGCGCGTGGCGACTCGATGGATCGGATGGAAGGCTGCGGGCGTTGTCGGCCGTCGAGGAGCTGGCCGATGCCGGCAGTCACGCTCTCGCGCGGATCACCGGCGGCGAGCGCGGAGCGAACGTTTGGAACGCGGACCTCCTGCGACCGCTCGTCACCCACGGAACCGTCCACGGCGGTCTGCGTGCGGGACCCGTGTGGCAGCACGCCGCGCGGCTCACGTCTTCGGTGGAAGGCGGCAAGGACGGCCGGATCGCCGTCGACTGCACGCGCTGGATGAACCCAGGCGCGACGATCGAGATCAGCGACGGGACCACGGTCGAATTCGCGATCGTGCAAGCGCCGCCGCGCCGGAACGAGGTGACGCTCGACAAGGTCTTGTCGAACGATTTCACCGCGTATCGCGCGCAGGTGCGCGTGCTCGCGCGGCGTCCGGTGAACGTCAACACCGCGAGCGCCGACGTCCTGCGCGCGCTGTTCACGAACCTCCAACTCGTCGGCAAGAACTCGCGCATCACGCGCGACGAGGCGCGCACGCTCGCCGACATCGTCGTGAAGTCGCGGCCGTTCACGGGGTTCGAGGACTTTCTGCGGCGCGTCGTGCTGCCCGTCGCCGGGCTCGAGAAGCTGCCGAGCGACGCGCCGGTCGTGCCCGACGAGCTTCTCTCGGGACACGGTTTCCTCGATCCGCACGACGCTCTCGCGCTCTATCGCAACGGGCTCAACGCGAACGATTCGGCGCTGCTCTACTCGACAATGCCGTACAGCTTCAGCACGCGCGACACGTAGTCACTCGAGCTGCGCGCGACCGTCAACGCGCCGAGCGGTGTCGAGCGGACCAGCTCGGTGCGCGACGAGGTCGCGATCATCGCGCCGCAAGAGGAGCTCCTGACGCTCTGGTCGCGGCAGGAGGATTGGGACGAAGCACGGCGCCTGTCGTGTGCGTCCGCCTGGTGGATGACCGGGCCAGAGTCGACGACGCGCTGGGAGTACCGCGGCGCCGTGCCGCCGTCGTACGCGTGGGCCCACATGGGCACCGAGCAGCCGCAGCCGTACGCGCCGGGCGTCGTCGACGCGACGAACTTCGCGAACGACGCCTCGCCGCCGGTCGCCGACCACGTGTTCGCCTCGCGCGAGGACGACGGATACGTCCAGCTCTGGCCCTCACGTGTCGAGGAAGACGGAACGCTCTACGACGACCGTGTCATCCACTTCGATCACGAGACGCGCGATCCCGAGGGTCGCTACTTGCCCGACGAGATCGTGCAGAAGCCAGCGAACGACCCGCAGATCGCGTGGTCGGTGACGCCGGTGTCGAACCCCGACGGCGCGCTCTTGCGCGCGCTCTCGTTCTCCGCGTGGATCAAGCCGCGTGCGATCGCGGACGGCACGCTGCTCGACGTCGGGTACTCGAGCCCCGACTCCGATCGCGTGACGCTGCTCTTCGAGCAACAGGATCTCGTGTTGCGCGTCCTGGATGGTCTCGGCAACCACGTGGACACGACGTTCAACGAAGCCTCGGAGCTTCGCTTTGCGATCGGACAGGGCACGAGCCCCGGCATTCCGATCGATCGCTGGACGCACGTCGCCGTCGACGTGCGCGGCTCGCGACCCGACCAGATGTCGATGCTCGTCAACGGGCTCGCGCACGGCGTGCGAACGCTCGGGCTGACGCGGCTCACGGCCGCGGCTCCGCAGACCGCGGGCACGCTAGCCGTCGAATCGACGGAAGGCTTCCCGCGGTACTGCACGGTGCGCATCGGCAACGAGCTGATCGAAGTCGAGACGCAGGGACAGACCGCGTTCGCCGCGCAGCACTACACGACGGGTGTATTCGCCGGATTCGGCGGTCGGCAAGCGCGCGAGGAGTACGACAAGACGCCGACGGGTCCTCCGGTCGGTACCGCGGCGAACGTGGCGGTGCCGCTCCAATTCGCGAATCCGAACTACGAGACCGATCACCCGGCCGGTGCGACAGTCGAGCTCTACGGCTACAGCCTGCCGATCGCGACCAACGTGCATCCCGGCGAAGCGGCGATGGCGGTCGCGCTCGGTCCGTACCGCGCCGCGGTACTCGACACGGTCGAGGGCAGCGGTCCGACCGGCGGCGATCCGATCACGAACGAGAATCTGCCGCTCGGGTCGTTCGGCCTGGGAATGGAAGGTGAAGACAGCGAGGTCAACGCGCTCGTCCTCGCGTCGGCGGACGATCCAGGCCTTCCCTGGGGAGACTACATGCCGGCGTTCAACCCCGACGGCGGCTATGCCGCGATCGTGCAGTACGCGTGGTCGTACTACGGGTCCAACGTCACCGCGAACGGTACGCCGATCGGCGGCATCGAGATCATCCGCTACTCGGGGTGGAACGAGAACACGCTGTTCATCGCGACCGATACGAGCGGTCGCTTGCTTCGAGGCGACGCGATCACCGAGCTGCCGTACGCGTCCGGATCGACCGCACCGAACTCGGCGATCGGCGGGCGGCGAGCGTTCATCGCCGATTGGAATACGAACTGGAACGCCGACGGAGCGCCCATTCACACGCTGCTCGATTGGCGAACGTACGTCGTGCCGATCTCGCTTTCGGTGCCCGGCGCCGCGGCGGCCGACTTCCCGATTCCGCCTGCGACCGGCGGCGAATCGCGGTTCGCGCAGATCACTCGCCTCGGAAACGAGACCGAGCTCACCGAGTGGGTGCGCTACGACAAGTTCGAGATCACGCGTCAGCCGGCGCAACTCGTCCGCAGCGAGCTCACGGCAATGGGGCAGCTCTATTACGCGCTGACTCTGAAGTCGGCTGGGACCATCGGGACCGTCGATCCACCGCAACCCGGCGGGGGTGGTGGACCGGGCGGTCCGATAGAGCACACCGTCACGCCATCCGAGAGCGCGGCGAACGCGAAGCTCGGCGCGGCTCCTGCGCCGACTCAGAGTTACACGTCGCAGTGGTCGCCGCTCCTGGGGGTGAACGAAAACGCAGACTTCCCGATCTCGGCCGCCGCCGAGTCGAAGTTCCAGTTCCGCGGCGTGTTCGGCACGTACTCGCACGCGCACGTTGCGGGAACGACGATCGTGCCCGTCTTCTCCACGTACGGCGAAGGGATCAACGGCGTGGAGGAAGGCCGACCGGGTCGTATGGACGCCGCGTTTCTGGTCGATCCGTCTGTGCAGAGCCTGGGATTCCCTGTGCGCGTGCATCGCGCCCACATCCCGAGCGCGACGCTCGATACGGTCACGTGGCTGCCGGCAGGTCCGTTGCCGCAACCCGGCCCTGTCGAGAACGTGACCCAGGACGTCGTCGATCTCGACAAGATCTACGTCGCGCTGCAAGCGCGCGCGCCGACGCCGCTCCAAGCCGGACAACCGATCGCGCCTGGCCAGCCGCTCACCTACGACACCCGCGCGACCCCGCGACTCACGTGCTTCCCGTCCGGCGAGCGCCCGCGCGTCGTCGACCAAGTCCGCGTCGGCGGCGCGATCCAAGGAGCAGGCAGCGGCGCCGTGCCCTCCGCCGTGATCGACGAGATCGTCTTCGGCGACGCGCAGTTCGGAACCGGGACCGGCTTCGGACAGTTCGATGACTTGCAAGGAGCATGTCTGATGCTCGCCGCCGACATGACCGAGTCGGCGCAGTCTCTCAGCGTGTATCCGCGCAGCGTGCGCGTGCCAGGCTACGACGTCTTGGTGACGAATCGATTCTTCCTCGACCCGCCGTTTCCGACGGATGCCGGATTGCTCCGCATCGGCGACGAGATCCTCGCGTTCAACTCGCGTGACCCGGCGAGCGGCAACATCGGGGTCGCGACCAACGGCCGCGGTCTGCTCGGCACGACCCCGCAGCACCACCACACGAGCGAGCCCGTGCCGTGGCTCGAGTCGCACGTCGTGACGTTCCTCTCGGGAGACATCAGCGCCGAAGCGGCGGAGCTTCCGGTCGCGGATCTGCGCGACTTCCCGAGCGAGGGCACGATCCTCATCGGCTCCGAGCTGATCCACTACACGCGCCGCCGCGGCAACTCGCTCGAGATGCCGCGCGCGTCCACGGTCGCCGGCGCGATGGACGACAAGGGTGCTGGGCTGTTTCGCGGCCGATTCGGCACCTTGCCCGCTCCGCACACCGCCGGCGAAGCCGTGATCCTCTTCCCGTTCCGCTACTGGGATCGCTGGGCGCCGAAGGCCGACGCGCCCGAGCTCGCGTACTTCGGCGTCTCCGTCGATCAGCCGGCGGGACTCCTCTCGTCGTGCTTCTTCTACAAGTCCGACGGCGAGGCGAGCCAGATCGGCGTGCTCCAGCGCACCGATCCCGACGCTCCGTGGGACGCCGATCCCGAGACCGATCCGCGCCTCAAGCTGTACTGGAAGGGCGATGACGAGGGACAGCCGCTCGCCGTCCACGCGCAGTCCGACCGGGTCGATTGGCGCATCTTCGTGCAGTACTCGCCGAACGCGTTCGACCTCGCGACCGGCATGTCGCACGGTTGGAAGGAGTCGCCGCGGCTCACGCGCTTCGGCGCGTTCCACTACGCGCCGAACCTCGTGTTGCGGAGCGTCGAGCGATGATGCGGCGTGCGGATTCGCCGGGGCGACGCGGCCTCACGATGGTCGAGCTCGTGCTCGCGCTCGGCTTGCTCTCGCTGCTCCTCGTCGTCGTGTTCCAGCTGCTCGACCGCACGCTCTCCGTCTGGCGGCGCGCCGAGACGCGGCGCAGCTTGCTCGAGCAAGGCAGCGCGATCGCGGACCTGTTCGCGCGCGATCTGCGCGGCATCGAGGGCGGCGCGCGCGGTGACTGCGTGATCGACTGGGTCACCTTCGACACGGACGGCGACGGCCGCGCCGAGTCGAAGTGGCCGCGCGTGCGCTTGGTGCGCCAGGCCTCCGCGCGCGAGATCGGGCGGATGCTCGCCGACGAGCGCGCGGAGCGTGTCGCGCAGGGCGAGACGGAAGGCGACGATGCGCCGCTCGAGATCGGCAAGCCCGGCCTCGTCGAGGTCGTGTGGCTCGTCGCTCCCGCGTCGCTCGGCGATCCCGACGCGCGCGCGGAAGGCATCCTCTGGCGCGGCGAGCGCCGCACCGACGACACGACGGCGAAGTCGTTCTTCGCGCCCGACTTCTTCGGCGCGTCCAATCGGCCGCCGGCGGGCGCGACCGACGAG
>CAZQHA010000266.1:0-6617 GCA_964592795.1 uncultured Planctomycetaceae bacterium
TTGCTCAGACGTAAGCCGGTGACCTGCGGACAACACGCAGGCCTGGATCCTCGCGAGCGACGGCAAGTACAAGCGCGCCAAGCCCGGGAGCCAGAAGCCGCGCTGCGCGCAGCTCGACTTGCTCGAGCGTTTCGCGACTTAGGATCGCACCGGTGGGTTCGCGAGCTGCGCCCGCACCGATCGATTCGCGAGCTGCGCTCGCACCGATGGATTCGCGAGCTGCGCTCGCTTAGGCAACCGTGACCGCGAACTCGAGCGGCGCCAGCCTCTCGGCTTCCTCCTCGATGTCCGCGCGCGTCAGCGGGTTGCCGTCGAGCCACTCGCGCGGGAACGCGAGCAGGTACGCGCTCTTCTTCACGGCGATCCTGATGTCCGGCAGCGGCGTCGCGCTGCGACTGCGGTTCAAGAGCACCGCGAGGCGCAGCAGGATGCACAACCGCATCGCCTGGCGCTGCAACGACACCGGCAGCGCCTCGAACCGCTCGGTCGGAAGCTTGCGCCGGTGGCCTTCGATGAGCGCGGCGAGCATCAGCTGATCGGTGCGCGAGAAGCCGGGCATGTCGGAGTGCTCGACGAGGTAGGCGCCGTGCTTGTGGTAGCCGTTGTGCGACAGCGAGATGCCGATCTCGTGCAGCCGCGACGCCCACGCCAGGAGCTGCGCGCCCTGCTCGAGCGGCAGGTCCCAGTCCTTCGCCACCTGCTCGAAGAGGAGCAGCGCGGTGCGCTCGACGCGCTGCGCCTGCTCGAGGTCGACGTGGTAGATCTGCGACAGCCGCCGGATCGTCAGCTCGCGCAGGTCCTCGTGCCGGATGCGGCCGGCGAGGTCGTAGAGCACGCCCTCGCGCAGCGCGCCGCTGGACGTGTTCATCAGCTCGATCTCGAGCCCGTCGAACAGAGCCGACAGGATCGCGAAGCCGCCCGCGAGCACCGGCGCGCGGTCGGGCTGCAGGCCCGGCAGCGCGAGCTTCTCCGCGTGTCCCGCCTCGACGAGCGCCTTGCGCAGCTTGCGCAGCCCCTTCGGTGTGATGCCGCGCTCGCTCCACTGGTTCTCGCGCAGGATGGTCTCGACCGCCAGGATCGTGCCGGAGCTCCCGATGCAGTCCTCCCAGCCCATGCCGCGGTACGAGCGCTCCATGCCGCGGACCTCGAGGCGCGCGGCGATCAGGGCGCGCTCCATCGCTTCCTTCGTGATCGCGCCGCCCGGGAAGAAGCGCGTCGAGAAGTTGACGCAGCCCATGTGCAGGCTGTCGGTCTTCAGGGCCTCGAAGCGCTGCCCGAGGATGCACTCGGTGCTGCCGCCGCCGATGTCGACGACGAGGCGGCGGTTGGAATCGTCCGAGAGGTCGTGCGCGACGCCGAGATAGATGAGGCGCGCTTCTTCCGCGCCCGACACGATCTCGATCGGGTGTCCGAGCGCTTCCTCCGCGCGCGCGACGAAGCCCTGCTGGTTGCGCGCGACGCGCAGCGCGCTCGTGCCGACCGCGCGCACGCTGCCTTGCGGCATGCCGCGCAGCCGTTCGCCGAAGCGCTCGATGCACGCGAGCGCGCGCTCCTGCGCCTCCGCGGTGAGCCGCTTCTTGTCGTCGAGCCCGCCGGCGAGCGCGACGCGCTCGCGCAGGCGATCGACGATGTGGAGCTCCGAGCGCACGAGCCGCGCGACCACCATGTGGAAGCTGTTCGATCCCAGGTCGACCGCGGCGACGGTGTCGAACTCGGGAGGCACGCTCACGCCGCTCGTATAGCGGTCCGTGCGTTCGGGTTCAACTCAGTCGGGAAAGGCCCAGGTCGCGCGCAGCGCGTCGACGATCTCGCGGCGCACGAGCGCCGGCTCGAGCCGCGAGGGCGCGATCACGGGCGCGTGCTCGGCGAAGAGCTCGTGATCGCTCGCGCCGAACCACAGCTCCGGCGACGGGCTCGCGGTCGTCTGAGCTCGCCACGCGAGCTCATCCTCCGGCGAGCACGCTTCGAGCTCGTTCAGCCGCGCGGCGAGCGCTTCGAGATCCGGCCGCGCTTGCGCACGCCGCGTGGCGAGGTCGAACCACGACACGGTGCTCAGCAGGAATCGGTACGTCGCGCCGTCCGGTCGCGGACCGATCGCGAGCACGCGATCCGCGGTCGTCGTCCCCAGCAGCGCGTGTCGGCCCGGGTCGAAGCGCGCGCCGCTCCCGCCCGCGGTGAACACGGCGAGGTCGAGATGCGTGATCTCGTCGCGCGTCGCCGCGGCGACGGCGGCGCGGTCCGCCCGAAGCTCCTCGAGCTCGGCGCGCCACAGGTCGGCGTACGGCTCGGTGTCCCCGTCGAGGAGCCGCGGCAGCACGTGCATCAGCTCGCGCACGCACATCTCGTGTCGCTCGCGGTCGGACGAGCGACCGAACCGATCGCGCCACGGCGAGCGTTCGAGATCGGCGAGCCCGCTGACGATGCAGTCGATCTGGAACGCGAGCTCGCTCGGCAGTCGGAAGAGATCGCCCGCGGCGGCGGCGTCGAGCAGTCGATCCGCCCGCGGCAGCGCCAGCTCGGGATGGCGCACCGCGAGGAGCGCGCACGCCCCGTCGGTGTCGTAGTGATTGTTGACGATCGCCGTCGCGCCGCGCGCGAGGTCTTCTTGCGCGCGGACCGGGAGCCGCGAGAACGCGAGCGCGATCCCCGCCGAGAGGTCGTGCTTGAGCGCCGCCGGAGTCGTGTTGCCGGGCCAGTGCGACAGGCACAGCCCCGGAGCGCCGAACGCGCCGTCGACGCTGATCACCGGTTCCGGCGGCGCCCGGTCGACGATGCGGATGGGGAGCTCCACGCCGCTCGCGTCAGTTGCGCTTGTCGCCGCGCTCGAGCTTGGCGAGGTTGTTCTTCGAGTCGCGCAGCGCGATCTCGTACAGCGATCGCAGGTCCGCGGGCAGATCGGCGCGCGCGAGCTCGAGCGTCGCGCGCTCGGTCGCCCGCTTGTAGAGCTCGGCGGCGCGCTCGAGGTCGCGGTCGAGGTAGTAGTGCAGCATGACCGCGAGGTCGTTCTGGATCGACGGGTCGTCGGGCGTGAGCTCGTGCGCGGCGGAGTACGCGCGGTAGGCCGTCTCGAAGTAGCTCGTCGCCGTCTTGCGGTCGTCCTCGTTCCCGCTGGCGCGCAGCGGCTCGCCCGCGTCGCGGTAGAAGAGGCCCATGTTGTTCCAGTAGCGCGCGACGGTCGGAGCCGTGTTCGCTTGCATCTCCGAGAGGAGCGCCGCGGCGAACGTGCGGTCGCCCTGCGCGGCCCATCCCACGAGGTAGTCGAGGATCGCCAGGTTGACGTCCTTGTTGGACGCCAGCGAAGCGACGAGATCCTCCGAGCTCTCGTCCCAGTTGCGCCGCAGCGCGTCGAACGCGCCCTCGTAGTCCTTCTGCTGGTAGCGCGCGAGCGCGATGTAGTACCAGCTGTTCAGGTAGCCGTCGTTCTTCGCGTACGCGCGCGAGAGCGCGTCTTCGGCCTCCGCGTACTGCTTCTGCTCGTAGCGCGCCCAGCCGAGCCACCACAGGAGCGCCGCGTCGTCCTTCGAGTCCGGTGCGTGCAGCTTCGCGAACTCGGCCGTCGCGGCCTCGAGCATCGCCAGGAACTTGTCCGTGCCCTGCAGCGTGCCGAGCACCTGCGAGAAGTTGACTCGGTCCGGGGCCAGCGCGATCGCCGCGCCGTACGCGCGCGACGCTTCGTCGAGCTGGCCCTTCCACGCGTGCACGTGCCCGAGCTCGACGAGCGCCGCCGCCGCCTCGGCCCGTCGCTCCGGAACGGCGCGCAGACTCGTCGCCGCCGCGTCGAACGAACGCCGGGCCGTCTCCCAGTGCCGGTCCGCGTCCGCCGCCCTGGCCGCGTCTTCCTTCGTCGCGACGTACTGCGACAGCGCGATGCGGCCGAGCATCATCGCCGCGTCCGCGCTCCCGGCGTCGGCGGCGACCGCCTTCTCGGCCGCATCCCGCGCGACGTCGAGCTTCTGCTGGAACCAGGCCGCTTCGGCGAGCGGGACGAACGCGTCCTTGTAGAGCACGGGCTCCGCGGCCGTCGCCTTCGTCAAGTAGTCGACCGCGTCCGAGAACGCCATGTCGACGATCTGCCCCTGGACCTTCTGCTGCGCGTACTCGCGGCCCTTGAACGCGAACGCCATCCCGTACAAGTAATCGAGCGCCGGCCCCTTCGCGCCTTCCTTCGCGAGCGCGTCGATCGCGTCGAGCGAGTCGTTGACGCGACCCTGCGGCAGCCAGCTGCGGATCACCCACTGGCGCGTGCGCAGCGACTGCGCGTCGGACGCGGCGGCGGCTTCGAAGACGGCCTCCGCCTCCTTCGGCTTGCCGGCGTCGAGGAGCGCGCGCCCCGCGGCGATCCGCCCGTCGACGTCGGCGGCGATGGCGGGCTCCGCGGGGACCGCGGGGTCGGCCGCGACCGCGGGGACCGATGCGCACGAGATCACGAGGGTCGCGGCGAGGGGAACGAATCGAGAGAGGAAACTCATGAGGGAGCCTGCTCCGTTTATCTATGGAAGGGAGCGCGCCGCTCAGCGCGGCGCGGTTCCCCAGCGGGGGGGAGCGACGTAGGTGCCGGAGAGCGCCTGATCGCACTGTTCGAGATAGCCCCCGGGGCCCTTCACTTCTACTCGCGGATCGGGTCCGAGGGCGACGCTCTTCTCGAACCACGCCTTGGCGCGGGCGCCGTCGGTCCGGAGCGTCAGCCACAGAACCCCCAGGTTCTGGTAGGCGTCGCCGAGCGCGATCTGCACTTCCTCGAGCGCGCTCGCCCGCGCGTCGCGCTCGGTCGCGGGGATGCCGGCCTCGCGCGCTCGCTTCTCGAGCTCGGGGATCTGCGCCTCGCCGAGCTTCACCGCCGTCAGCAGATACTGCTCCGCGAGCTCGACGTCGCGCTGCAGGTAGTACGTCAGGACGAGGCCCGTGTCGTTCTGGATGCGCACGTCCCCCGGCGCGAGGCGCGCGGCGTCGACGTACGCGCGGTAGCTCTTCTCCATGCCTTCGCGCGCGCGCTCCATCAGTTGATTGGCTTCGTCGGCTCGGCCCTGCTTGCCGAGCGCCTCGGCCTTGAACGCGAGCGCGACCGCCGTGTCGCGGTTGAAGAAGCCGGCGTTGTTCGCCCACGTCACGTCGCTCGGTTGGTACTCGTGCAGGAAGTCGTAGACCTTGGCGGCGCGCGAGACGTCGTCGATCGACTCGAGCTCGTTCGGATCGCGGCCGCCGATCCGCTGCGCGTACGCGCTGCCGATGTAGTGCAGCCCCTGGACGCCGGACGGCATCCGGCCTTGCAGCTCCCACGCGAGGCCGCCCTTGAAGAGATCCTCCATCGAGAGGAACGCTTCGTGCGCGCGCTCGAGATCGCCCGATCGATACGCGCACCATCCGACGCCGAGCCGGCACAGCACCTCGTACGCGAGACACGCGTCGGCGTAGCGCGGCTCGAGCGAGCGGCACAGCGCGAAGCTCGACTGCGCGGACTCGAACAGCGCACTCGCGTCCTCTTCCGCGACGTAGCTCTCGACGGCCGCGTCGAACGTCGCGACGGCGGGGTGCCACGCGGAGAGCGCGACGCCGGCGTGCGTCTCGCGAAAGCGCGCGTACGTGGCATCGAGCATGTCGAGCCCGCCCAGCGAGAGGCTCGCGGACGCCAGGCGCTGGTGCAGCGCTTCGTCCTTCGGGAGCAGCGCGAGGGCGTTCCACGCGACGCGCTGTCCGACGACGGGTTGGCCGCGCGTCTCGTGCACCCAGGAGAGGCGTTCCCACGCCCACGGATCCGTCGGGCGCTCGCCGATCAGCGTCTCGAGCGCTCGGCGCGATTCGTCGAACGTGTCCGTCATCTGACGCGACATCGGCTCGATCGAGTCGAGATCGCGCCCCGAAGCTTCCGCGATCGCCTTCTCCTCGCGCGCGGCCTCGTAGCACGCCAGGCTCGCCTCGGCCAGCGTGCGCGCCGGCGCGACCAGCGGTTGCGTCGTCGCCGGCGCCGACTCGAGCGCGCTCACGCCGGTGCGCGCGTACTCGAGCGCGGCGTCGCGATCGGCCAGCCACAGCGCCGCGCGGCTCGCGCCCAGCCACGCGACGCCGCCGACGCCGCTCCGCGCGGCGCGCAGGAAGTCGGCGAGCGACGCCTCGACGAGCTCGCGCTCGCGGTCCTCGATGCCGACGCGCAGCGACGCCTCCGCGCGCAGCGCGCGCACGTCGTCCTGGTCGGGGGCCAGCGCGACCGCGCGGTCGAGCACCGCCAGAGCCGAACGCGCGTCGCCGCGCGACAGGAGATCCTGCGCGCGCGCGCGATGCTCCTCCGCGACGAGCACGTCGAGCAGCTTCTTCGCGCGCTCGATGTCGCCGTCCTCGATCGCCGCGATCGCGCTCGCCTCGACGCCGCTCCGCGACGCCAGGACGGCGCGCTCGATCGCCTCCCGCGTCACGGGGCCCTCGATCTCCGGGAAGAGCTCCTTCAGTGCGCGTTCCGCACGGTCGTGCGCGGACTCGCTCGCGTCCGACACGGGCGCGGCGGCGGGACCGCGACACGCCGCGGCTGCGAAAAGGGCCCAGGCGGCGGCGACAGCGGGGATGAAGGGATGCGCGGGGGTCCGGGCCATGTGAGGATCAGGGATCGCATTCTAGGAAGACGGACC
>CAZQHA010000267.1:0-6575 GCA_964592795.1 uncultured Planctomycetaceae bacterium
GCGCGAGCTGCGCGAACTGAGCAAGAATCTCCAAGTTTGACCGGGCCGCCCGCGCCTACGATTCGTTTCCTGAACGGAGGACGAATCATGAAGAAGTGCCCGGTGTGCGATTGGGAGATCCAGGACGGCGGCGTCGCGGTGACGGTGGGGGGAAAGCGCGTGATCGTGTGCTGCGCCGAGTGCGCCGAGAAGGCGAAGAAAGGCGGCGCGAAGTGATGGAGGCCGATGTGCTCGAGGTGGTCCGCGCGTTCAACCGCGCGTTCG
This sequence comes from uncultured Planctomycetaceae bacterium, assembly GCA_964592795.1. Lineage (GTDB taxonomy): Bacteria > Planctomycetota > UBA1135 > UBA1135 > JANLUN01. Next base: position 265 of record CAZQHA010000267.1, read on the forward strand.
CGGAGAACGACGCGGAGCGCTACTTCAGCCACGTCGACCGCGACATCACGGTGATCACACCGTCGAACCCGTACCGAGTCGACGGAATCGACGCCGATCGGGCCGAGTTCGAGGCGGGTCTGCGCTCCGGGGCCACGCGCGTGCACTTCTTCCAGGAGCTCCAGCCCAAGGTGCAGCTCTTGGGCGACGCCGCGGTCGTCACGTACTACTCGCGCGGCAGCTACGGTGCCGCCGCGAAGACGGCATACTTGAAAGAGACCGACGTGCTCGCGCGCCGCGACGGACGCTGGAAGGTCGTCCACGTGCACGTATCGGCGACCGTGTGCTGAGATCCGATCCCACGTACCAACGCATCTACGCGACCGTCGACGCGGTGCCGCGCGGCGCGGTGGCGACGTACGGTCAGATCGCGCGCGAGGCGCACTTGCCCGGCCGAGCGCGGCTCGTCGGCCGCGCGCTGCGCGAGCTGCCCGCCGGATCGAAGCTGTCGTGGCACCGCGTGATCAACGCGTCGGGCAAGATCAGCGTGACCGGCGCCTCCGCTCGAGAACAGAAGCGTCGACTGCAGCGCGAAGGCGTGCGCGTCGATGCGCGCGGGCGGATCTCGCTCGAGCGGTTCGGCTGGCGGCCCGATCAGTCGCCGTCTCCGTCGCCACCGTCACCGGAGCCCGCGCCCGGCGTGCCGCCGACGGGGATCCGGAAGTTCATCGTCGGGGGCGCGAGCTTGTAATTGGCCATCGCCCACGCGCGCCAAGCCTCGTCGAACTCGGCGTAGTTCATCTCGAAGATCTCTTTGAACTTCTGCCGGTGGTACTCGATCAGGTTCTCGCCGGTCGGCACGCCGCTCGAGTTCTTGCAGCTCTTGATCGCCCACAGGAACTTCGCGAACGCGTCGGGCTGGGTCTTCATCAAGTACTCGACCGCCGACCACGTCGTGTAGTGGTGCGGCAGCTTGAGCTCGGAGTAGCTCTTCAAGCTCATCAGCTCGGCCATGCGGGGCGCTTGGCTCCCCGCGATGAGCTTCATGACCTCGGGGCCCCAGTTCGACTTGCTGCTGACCTCTGCGACGGCGCCCTCGCCCGAATCGAAGCTGTTGTACTTGGTCGAGACCTCGCGCTCGAAGACGTGCGCGAGCCCTTCGTGGAGCCACACCGGCGTGTCGTACGAATAGTGCAGCAAGCCGTCGTAGAGATTGTGGGCGAGGTTGAACGCGAGGTGCGCGTGCATCGCCTCGTCGACGCGCAGCTTCGCCTGCTCGGTGTGCGCGATCAGCGCGATCTTGCCCTGATCGATGAAGTGCCAGCGCTGGCTGTTCTTGATCTGCAAGCCCGCGTGCTCGGTCAGGAACTTCACGTGCATCGCCTCGGTGGGCAGCAGGAGCACCTCGTACTTGTCCTTCATGCCGAGGTACGGGCCTTCGCCCATGTACTCGCCTTCCCACTTGCCGCTGCCGTCCGCGAACTTCTTGCCCTCGCCTTGGATCACTTGGAGGAACCGCTTGTGGATGTCCTCCGCGCGCTGCGCGAAGAGGTGCGTGCGCAGCCACGGATCGATCGTCGTGGTCTCGGGATCCACGGCCGGCAGCGCGACCGCGAGACGGCCGAGCTCTTCGATGTACTTCTTCTTCTCGGCGAACTTGACCTTGTGCGAGCCCAGGCCGAACCCGATGCGGAAGTTCGGCGTCTCGATCCAACGGATCTCCGAGCCGATGAGGAACTCGTCGACCTTCGCCGTGTCGGTGATGCCGAAGGGGAACCCGCCGTGCGAGACCAGCCCCGCCGCTTGGAGCAGCGCGGGATCGTTCTGGCAGTACGGGCACGCCGACGGATCCGCGGCATCCTTCTTCTTCTGCGCGAACGCCGGCGCGGCCAGCGCGAGCACGCAGGCGGTCGTCGCGACGCTCCTTCGGACGGCGGACGCGCTCGTCATATCAGCTTCAGCTTCCACTGCTTGGCCAACTCGATGACCTCGAACACCGGCAGTTGCTCGAGCGGCGGATCTCCGTCGACGATCCCGCGCAGCGCGTTCACCGCGGCGATCCGCAGCGTGTTGTCGCTGTCGTCGAGGAACGGGCGCACGTACGAGATGCTCGACTTGTCGCCGCAGCCACCGAGCAGGCGCAGCACGGCGACCTTCTCCTTGAAGCCGGCGCCGTTCGATTTCTCGATGACCCACTTCGTCGCTTCGGCGCCCCGCAGCGGCTCGATCGCGGTGCGGATCTCGACGCCGCGCTCGTCCCAGTCCTTCACGGCCACCGGCCACAGGAACTCCATCCCTTGGCTCGATCCGGCCGACGCGCAGCACAGCGCGGCCGCGTAGCGTTCTTCGGCGCCGGCCTTCTCACCTTGCTTCTTCACGGCCTCGAGCGCGGCGGTCGCGGGCGCCGCGAGCTCGGGATCGGGAAACGCGGCCGTGCGCCACAGCGCGAACGTGCGCTCGACCGGCGACTTGCTCGTGAAGTGCTTCGCGAGGAGGCGCGTCTGCGTGCCGTCGGTGATCTCGAGGAGCACCTCGCGCAGGCGCTCGGCCGCGTCCTCGTCGCGCTCCTTCCCGTAGCGCTCGAGCACGAACGGGACCGCGCTCGCGCCGCACGCCTTCAGGGCGGCGTGCGCCTGCGTGCCCATCTCGGGCGTGCGCGATTTCGCCAGGCGCTCGATGTCGGTCAAGAGCGTCGACTTGTCCGCCGGCTTCGGCCACGCCGTGATGCGCTCGATCGGCGCCTTCGTCTTCTCGGTCGCGGCCGGCTTCTCCGCCGGATCCTGCGCGGCGAATGCCGTGCTCGCGCACAGCGCGGCGAGCCCCGCGCACAGCGCGGCGCGGATCGGGGCTCCGATCGTGTTCGAGCTCATGGAGAGTCTCCGTGCAAACGGTGTTGCCAGATGGCCGGCACGACGTCGCGCCAGGCCGGTTCGATGAAGACGAGACGGCTCTCGTCGAGCGCTTCGTCTAGCGCCGCGCGCCCCTTCGCCGCGTCGAGGTAGGGGAAGTCGAGCACCGCGAGCACGAACGTCTCGTCGCGCGGCGTGCGGGCGTCTTTGCGCTCGTCGACCCGCGCGACGTGGAAGCATCCCGGCGATTCGATCACGTCGGTCCACGAGCCGGCCGGGGTGTCGAACGCCCCGCGCCAGATCGAGATGTCGATGTCTTGCCAGTTGCCCACCGAATCTCGCAGCGCCGGCTCGGACGGAAGCGTCCCGCTGCGACAGCTCGCGAGCGCCGCGCGGGCGCGCGCTTCCGCGTCGCGCCGCCGATCGGGCTCGGCGGACCGCGCCGCCCAGAGCGGGAAGATCACGTTGGAGAGCGCGAGGCGTCGCAGGTGCGGCAGCGCGAACTGCGGCTCGAGCATCGCGTACCACGCGGCGACGTCGTCGACTTCGTCCTGCAAGATCGGGATGCCGTTCAACGCCATCACGGTGCCGGTGGGCGGCGCCGCCGGGGCAGCCGTCGGAGCGCGGTCGCAAGCGACCGCCAGCGCGAGCGCCGCGGCGAACGCGACCGGACGTAGGGCACGCGCGCGAGATCCGAGGCTCGGTGGGGTCCGCATGGTCCGCCGCATCCTACCCGGAGCCCGCAGGGCCGTTTCGCCGCCGGTCAGTGCTCTTCTTCGGCCTGCTCGCGCGGCGCATCGAAGCACCCGACGAAGCGCAGCGTGTTGTCCACCACGAACTTGTAGGCGGCCACGATGTTCTGCTCGATGGGCTCGAGCCCGGTCTCGACGATCGTCGGACCGAAGCTGGCTTGGTTCTCGATGTACAGCGAGCGCGTGTCGTTGTTGAACGACTCGATGCGCAGGGAATACGCGTTGGTCTCGCCGTCCGCCGGCGGGAACACCATGCGGATCCCGAAGAGCTGAGGCTCGCGCGCGAACGCTTGAGGCTCGTCGTCGAAGCCGAACATGCCCTGCTTCAGGTATTGGCGGCTGTCGGCGAAGTGGCGCGGGTTCACCAGGGTCCGGACCGTGACGTGTTGTGCGGTCAGGATCTGGATGCCGCGCAAGCCGCTGACCTGCGTGGCGATGTCGCGGACGCGCGCGGCGAAGTCGTCGTGGGTGAGGCTCGAGAGCTCCTCGCGGAATTGGAACCGGTCGGCCAGGAAGGCCGCGTAGGAGTTCGCACCCGGCTGGGTGACCGGGTTCGACAGCACCGCCCCGGCCGGCGTGACCGCGAAGCTCGAGTAGGCCGGGTCCGGCGACTGGAACATCTGGTTGTGCACCCGCTGGATCGCGGCCGGGTCGGGTGTCTGCGGCGGATGGAACAGCTCGCAGACCAAGGCGATGGTGCGCGGGGTGTACAGCATCGATCGGGACTTCGAGGGCTTCACGTGGCGCAGTTGTGGAGCAGCGTGCAGACCGGACCCAACTGCATAAATTACCAGGAAGGCAGGTTCCAGGGACCGCCCACGATGCTCAGCCCTTTATGGTCCTGACCGATTGCGAGCGTCGCGGGTTTCAAAAAACCCTTCACGCAGTTGCCTGGACCCGCGTAGGCTGGTGCCCCCAAAAATCGAGCGGATGGGCAGATTCGTACCCCCGGCCCAGTCCACGAGGTCCATTTCCATGCTTTCCCTACTCCATCCTTCCGTGCTGGTCCTCGCCAGCTCCCTCGCTCTGACGACCGGCCCGGGAGCCACCGCGACCGCCGAGGAGACGTCGATCTTCGGCCAGCCGATCTTCGTCGACGGCCAGCGCGTCACCGACAACGAGATCAAGCGCACGATCATCTACGGCCCCCGGCCCCTCATCTACGAGACCTACCGCGTCGGTCTGATCATCGAGGAAGAGATCAAGCGCCAGTCGGCCGAAGCCGCCGACGTCGAGATCCGAAAGCGCGAAGGCGAGAAGCCGTTCGCGTCGCCCGAGGAGCGCCAGAAGGCCTTCGAGGAGGAGTACACGAAGCAGCTCGCGCTGACCCGGGAGCGCACGAAGGTCACGGACGACGAGTTCAACGAGCAGTTCGCGAAGACGCTCGAGCAGTTCAAGGGCAAGTACCCCGTGCTGAACCTCCAGAACGAGATCGTCCGCTCCTACCGCTCGGTCGACTTCTACAAGACCGAGCTGCGCCAGTCGCTGACCTTCGACAAGGTCTTCCTACCGAACAATCCCGAAGAGTGGCCGATCGTCTCGATCGAAGCGGTGCTCGCCGACTCGGGCGAGCCGATGTACGAGGACTGCAAGAACGGCTACCGCATGCGCCAGGAGTGGGCCGCGGCGCACAACCTGACCACCGTTCCGCCGGAGGACCCGGTGTACGCGAACATCCTGCGCCAGATCGTGCGCGACGCGATGTTCAACCTCATCGACTTCAAGACGGTGACCGAGGGGCTGCCGGACAACCTGGTCCTGACCGCCGACACGAACGGCGACGGCAAGCTCGAGCTGACCGTGACGACCGACGAAGTGTGGGAGCGCATCAAGGACACCGTGTCCGAGCTCGACATCGATCGCGCGAAGAACTGGTGCGTCAAGAAGCTCGCGACGCAGAACCGCCTGAAGAAGAGCGGACACCTCCTGACGCCCGAGGAGAACCGCGCGGTCGTCGCGGAGCTCGAGAAGCCGCTCAAGGACACGCACATCAGCCTCTCGATGAGCGCGACCGAGCTGCACTACTTCCCGTCCGTGCAGGCGTACAAGGACTACCACTTCATGATGGCGGGCTTCAAAAAGTACATGGAGCCCGAGCTCACCGCCGAAGGCGAGGACGTCGGCGGGGCGAAGGTCGCGCCGATCCTGCGCAAGCACCTCGCGAAGGCGACCCAGCTCCTGTGCCTGGGCTCCGTCGACCTCGAGGCGCTCCTCGTCAGCGCGTACGACTACCCGAACGGCCGATGGAAGCCGGACGGATGGAACTGGGCGAAGAAGCGCGCCAACGAGCTCAAGGCCGAAGTCGACGCGTACCGTGCGAAGCTCGCCGCCGAGGAGCAGAAGAAGGCCGACGCGAAGGCGAAGGGTGAAGAGTATGCGCCCGCCGAGCCGCTGCTCGGCTTCTATCGCTGGTGGACGCAGCTGATGGACGACAACTCCGAGTACTGGGACCCGCCGCCGCCCGAGGGCGCCGGGAACAAGCAGTCGATGATCGGCTACAAGATGAAGGGCCGATTCGGCGAGCGCTACCGCAACGATTTGCTCAACGTCATCGAGGAGAGCGACTACACGGCGTGGGTCGACGGCGCGTCGGTGACCGACACGGCGTTCTACGACGTCGAGGTCGGAACGGTCAGCGCTCCGATCCGGGGTCCGCGCGGCTACTACTTGATCTACGTCAAGAAGCGCAATCCGCCGACGTCGCAGCTGGCGCTCGCCAACGAAGCGCACC
>CAZQHA010000268.1:0-6560 GCA_964592795.1 uncultured Planctomycetaceae bacterium
GATGAACTCTTCGAACACGACCGCATCGCTGAGTCGCTTGAGAATTCGCAACTGCTGGTCGCGCGACAGGGCGATGCGATTTTCTGTGCCTTCCATCCGTTGCTGCAGCCATTCGCGCACGCGGATGTCGTCGATGTGCATGAACTGCACGCCGATCGAGCGGCAGTACGTGTTGCGCATGCGCTCGAGGATCTCGCGCAGCTTGAGCGTCGACGGCCCGTGGATCTTGCAGTTCGAGAAGCGGCGCTCGAGGTCCTTCTTGCCGAAGCCGTAGAACTCGGGATCCAGCTCCTGGAAGTGCGGGCGCGGAAGACCGAGCGGGTCGAGCTGCGCGATCATGTGACCGCGGACGCGGTAGCTGCGGACGAGCTGGTCGACGCGGTCCTGATCGGCGGCGACATCGGCGGCGCGGAGGACGCCGCCGTTCACGGCGACGGTGGCGTTGCCGTTCCCGTTGCCGCTGGCGTGGCCGTTGCCGTTCGTGGGGAGGGCGCCGGGCGGGTTGAAGAGGCTCGCCGGCTTGAAGCTCGGGCCGACGCGGGGGCGCGGCTTGGCTCGATCGGCTTCGGCCGACTCCTTCGCGCCGCGACCGTCCGTTTTCTGACCCGCGCCGTCGAGGGACTCGAAGTATGCGCGCCAGTCCGCCGGAACCTCGTCCGGATCGGCCAGGAAGCGAGCGTAGAGGTCCTCGACGAAGTCGAGGTTCGAGACGTTCGGCCAGAGGTCGGCGTCGAGCATGTCGTGATTAAAGGTAGGAAGTCGGGCGGTCGGCGGGGTCTCCTGAAGCTCGGCGACCCCTCGGCGCCGGGTTTTTCGGGCGGAAGATGATACCAGAGGGCGGGGTCGCCTCGCGGTGCGAAGATGGACTCGGAGAGCCCTTGGTCGACCGAGCCACCGCTCTTGTAGCAGGTGCGATCCCCGATCGTGAGCGGTGTCGATTCGACGACGTGCGGGTCGAACCGCCGATCAGCGACGGCGCCAAGGGAGCTGGACTGAGCTGCGATGCCTGAACACGGGAAGGACCTGCGAGAAGTACTCGCGGACATCGCGAAGCGTAAGAAGCTCGCCGCCGACGTCCGCTTCGGTCGCGATTCGAGCTCGCGGTCCGCGGAGGCCCCTCGCGAGGTCTATGTCGCGGGATGCCAATCGATCGCCACGGCGCTAGCAGCGGACGGCTACACATATGCGAGATCCGGGTTCACGCTCCGCCGGAAGTCACGGGAGTTCACTTTCCAGATCCGGTTTCAATCGAGTCAGAACAACACCCCCGGCGAGCTCGTTCTTCTGTGGATTTTCGCGCGAGTCCTATCCCCGACGCTCAAGAAATGGCGGACGGCACACGCTTGCCTCCGTCGCGGATCCGACCACGTCGCGGGAGGCCAGATCGGGAACCTGGTTCCGAATCACTCCTGGATGGAGTGGAACTTGGCGATCGCGAGTGAACGAAACGAGCAGATCGAGGATGCAGTCGCGACGATCAAGCGAGTGGGATACCCGTACTTCGCGATGTTCGACGACACTGAGCGGCTTGTGGATCTCCTGGTTCGAGAGAGTCCTCCTTCATTCGATCCTGCATCCGCGCTCGACTTCCTTATGTGCTTCGCCTCCCGATCCAAAGCACTGCAGGCTGCAAGGCGCATGCTCCGAGAGCTTCCCGGCGCGAAGGAGAAGTACTCCGTCGAGTTAGCGCGGTTCCGTCGTGATGGGCTTCCACACCCCACGCTTACGGCTCACGGTGAAGTATTGGCCGCAGCGACGATCATCCACGGCTTTCCGGACCTGAGCGCGTAGTCCACATGCTTGGCACTACGATCTCTGGTGCCAGTAGTCCGCGTTGGTATCGAGTGGACACGGACATGACGCAGAGACGGTGGTGATGGACGGCCTCGATAGTTTCTCGAGCTCGTTTGCTGATGCGCTCTTCAGCGCTATCCCTGAGCTCCTCACTCATGCCCGCGTGGAGAACGGACTGCTGCTGATCGATCTCAAGCCAGGTCTAGAGCGGTCAAATTGCGAGTTCTGGATCAGCACGGCAGGCGAAGAGATCACTGTCGGGTTCGGCATGTTCCACATGCACTTCGATTGGCCCGCGCGTGATGGAAGCCGCTGGAGTGACCCGATAAGGTTCGTTCAGTCCGTAATGTCGGACGAGACGCTCATCGAGGACTGGACGCTCGCCGGCAAGTGGTCTGGATCCGGCGTCTTGAGCGCGACGGAGCAGCCCGACCTGAGTGGTATGGAGCCTGAGCACGTTGTCTACATTCGATCATGGTCGGGTGCGCGAGATCGGACGATTCACGGACAGTAGACTGCGGTGCAACTCGCCGCTGATCTTTGAGCGCCCCAACGGCGCTCACGGTTCAGCGTCATGAACGCCAACCACCGACATGGCAACACAGCATCGCCACGCCTTGTGCGGCAAGCGTCGAGGTTTCCAGGCGGCGCTCGAGGTTCGCAAGGTGTATCGCGTCATGCTCGACCTCGCGGCGGAAGCGAAAGACCTGGTGCGTGACGTCGATGAATCGGGCGAGGAATACCTGTACCCGGCTCCGTTCTCCTCCCGCATCGAGCTCCCGCGAGACAGGGTCAAGATGTTCTCGAAGCGGTGAGCATGAAGCACATCAACCACACAAGCTCAAGGCCGTGAGCATCGACTCATGAGCTTCTCGAACGTCTACGACGATGCCGCACGAGCCGCTGCCTACGCGCAGCTCGAATTCCCCGGCACGTACTACCTGGCCTACCGCGATCTGCCGAAACTGTTCGCGCATCACGTCGTCGGAGCCCGGTGCCTCGACTTCGGCTGCGGCGCGGGTCGATCGACGCGCTTCTTGAAACGTCTCGGCTTCGAGGTCGTCGGCGTGGACATCTCGGCGAGCATGATCGATCTCGCGCGAGCCGCCGATCCGGACGGGCGCTACGAGTTGGTCGGCAGCAGCGATCTCGCTGACGTGGCGCGCGGGCCTTTGGACCTCGTGCTCTCCGCGTTCGCCTTCGACAACATTCCGGGCGAGCACGAACGCGTCGAGCTGCTCCGAGGAATCCAGCGACAGCTCGCCCCCACGGGCCGCTTCGTCTTGCTCGGCTCGACGCCGGAGATCTACACGCACGAATGGGCGTCGTTCACGACCGCGGCGTTTCCGGAGAATCGCAGCGCGCGCTCCGGGGAAATGGTCCGCATCGTGATGAAGAACGTTCCCGACGCCAGACCCGTCGTGGACCTCGTCTGGTTCGATGCGGACTACCGCCGCCAGTTCCAAGCAGCGGGCTTGGAAGTGATCGACGAGCACCGGCCTCTTGGCCGCGCGGAGGAAGCGCAGCGCTGGATCTCCGAGACGTCCGTCGCTCCCTGGGTGATCTACGTGCTGCGGAGTTCGACCGGCTGAAACTGAGCAACGAGCCGATAGAACGATCCGTCGACGCAAGCATGGGGATCAACGTGGTGTGGAAGACCCAGTCCGGCGAAGAGCTGGCTCGCGTCGATGACCCCGGAATGCTTCTTTCGCATCTCGGCGACGCGCTCGATCTCCACGGAACGGTGTGCCTGCGCTTCGTCGATCCGTACGGCGACGCGATCTTCAACCAGGCTCAGCTGCCGGTTCTCGTCGAAGAGCTCGAGTGGGCGGCCCCCAGCGTTGAGGACCACACGCTGAGGTCGCATCTGAAAGCCGTGCGCGACTTGGTCGGGCGCGCGCGGGCCACCCACACATACCCGTGGTTCGTTGGAGATTGACCTGCGCCGCGTAACGCAAGCCGACGCGGTCGGCTGGCACGCGAGTGGGCACAGCCGATCTCGACTCAGCGCACAGAGTCACTCGAGGGAGACTCCACGCGGACGAGGTCACACCGCGATAGATCGGTTGCGGCCCACCGACGCTCGATGCGAGTACTACCGCTTCGGCTTCGGCACGTGCTGATCGAAGAGGATCGGATTGCCATCCGGATCCTCGAGCGTGAAGTACGCCGGCCCATCGCTCGTCTCATCCGCCTCCGTCTGCAGCTTGATCCCGCGCTTCTTCAGGATCTGCTGCAGCTCGCGCACGTCCTGGAAGTCCTTCGGCGTGTTCCGCTCGCTGTCCCAGCCCGGATTGAACGTCAAGCTGTTCTTCTCGAACATGCCCTGGAAAAGGCCGATCTTCGTGGTGCCGTTTTGCAGGACGACCCAGTTCTGCGCGAGCTCGCCCGCCACCTGTTTGAAGTCGAGCTTCTCGTAGAAGGCCTTCGACGCCTTGATGTCCTTCACGGTGAGGCTGACGGAGAAATTGCCGAGCTGCACGGGTTCGTCCTTTCTGACTGGCTTGTCCTGCGGAAGGTTGGTCGTGAGGGCCGCGGCGGCGAGGCCGGCGAGAGCGATCGAGCTGAGCGCGTTCATGGTCGAAGTCCTTCGTCGTGGACGGCTATCCTAGGGACCGTACGCAGAAGCGTGGGAAGCTCATCGGTCTTTCGCTCCCGAACGTTCCGAGCCGATGCGACCTCTCCGGTTTTCCATCAACGTCACGCTGGACGGGTGCTGCGATCATCTGGCGGCCACAGCGGATGTCGAGCTGCATCGTCACGCGGCGCAGAACATCGCCCAGGCCGATGCGCTGCTCCTTGGTCGCGTGACCTACGAGATGATGGAGTCCGCCTGGCGCGCGCCGGCGGCGACGGGGGAGAAGCCCGATTGGATGGAGGATTGGATGCTGCCCTTCGCCCGGACGATCCACACGGCGAAGAAGTACGTCGCGTCGAGCACTTTGCCGCGCGTCGATTGGAACGCGGAGCTCGTGCGCGGGGATCTCCGGAAGTCCGTTGAGCAGCTCAAGCGGGAGTCGGGCAACGGACTCTTCGTGGGAGGGACGAAGCTCGCGCTCTCATTGACCGAGCTCGGATTGATCGATGAGTACGAGCTCATCGTGCATCCCAGGTTCGCGGGGCACGGGCCGACGCTGTTCGCGGGGCTGTCGAAGTACGTCGACTTGAAGCTCGTCGGTCGGAAGGAGTTCGGCTCGGGCGCGGTTGTGCTGCGGTATGAGTTGGGGAGGTAGACGTCGCGCTCGGCCCCGAGCAGGCGGCTGGCGACAGAGAGCCGGACTCCGCGCACGCGTCCGCACGCTCGACTCGGCGGCCCTGGAACGCCGCGCGTCTCGCGCTGCACGGCGTGCTACCATCCGAGTATGGAGCGAGTCGCGCAGATCTTCACCAACTTCGACGACGCCGACCGCGCCGACGAGGAGTACTACGCCAGTCTCCAACCCTCCGAACGCGTCAACATTCTCCTCGATCTGATCGAGCAGCACGGGAAGACCCTTGGCGACACTGCACAGCGATTTGAGCGCGTTCATCGGGTTACTGAACTCTCGCAGAGTTGAGTACCTTGTCGTCGGCGCGCACGCCGTGGCGTTTCACGGCCATCCGCGGTTCACGGGCGACATCGATTTTCTCGTCCGTCCGACACGCGAGAATGCCGAGCGACTGCTGCTCGTCTTGAATGACTTTGGCTTCGGCGATCTCAACCTGACCGTGGACGACCTGACGCGCACGGAACGTGTCGTTCAGCTCGGCCATCCGCCCAATCGCATCGACTTGCTCACTTCGATCTCGGGCGTCTCCTTCGATGAAGCATGGACCGGCAGAGTTCGAGGCGAGCTCGGCGATCGCTCCGTCGACTTCCTCGGTTGGGACGCTCTCATCAAGAACAAGACCGCCTCCGACCGAGACCAGGATCGAGCGGACGTGAAGAAGTTGACTGCGATCGCGGCACGGAAGCAGAAGCGCTGAAACATGTCCAGCTCCAAGAAGTCGAAGCTGAAGCGTCCGAAGAATCCCATGCCCGCGCAGGTCCGGTCCGCGCTCGACGAACACGGCTTGATGGCTGACTACAAGTCGCGCCCCTCCTATCAACGGAACGACTACCTTGGGTGGATCGCGCGCGCCAAGCTCGACGCCACCCGCGAGAAGCGATTGAGTCAAATGCTCGCCGAGCTGAAGGGCGGCAAGAAGTACATGAACATGCCCTGGTCAGGCGGGCGGCCCCGAGCCTGAGCGCGCACGCATCGGCTGAGGCTTGGCGACGCTGAGGGGCTTCGCCATCGGGCGGATGGCGCGCAACGCACACGCCTGGCCGCCTACCGCCGCGCCTGCGTCAAGCGCTCGCGCGTCCTCTCAGTCGATTCGTGCTGTCCGCCAAGCAACGCTTCGCGAATGGACAGCGATTCCTCGAGGTGACGACCGGCGGTCTCTCGTTCGCCGAGCTGGAGCAGGACTCCCGCCAGCGATTCGAGGCTGTCGGCGACCGGCAGGCTGCGCGGGCCGAACCGCTCCCGCCGAATGGTGAGCGCCTCGAGGTGGAGCATTCTCGATTCCTCGAGCCGGCCCACGGACAACAGCGCGTCCGCGAGCTCGCTCGCCGCCAGCGCGACGTCGGTGTGCACCTCGTTCGACTCGCGGTGAAGCGCGAGCGCGCGCTCGAGGAGCGCCACCGCCGCTTCGCGGTGTCCCGAGTGCGTCTCGAGCTCGGCCAGGCTCCGCAGGCTCAGCGCGTGCTCCAAGCTGTGCGGGTCGAACTCGAGCTCCCGCAG
>CAZQHA010000269.1:0-6559 GCA_964592795.1 uncultured Planctomycetaceae bacterium
TCCCGCTCAGCGGCGGCATCGTTTCGGTCGGCGGCGAGAAGATCAGCTACTCCTCTCGATCGGCCAACGTGCTGAGCGTCGAGAAGCGCGGCGACGACAACACCACCGTGAGCGCGCACGCCGCCGGCGCGATCGTCGAGCTCTTGAGCAGCGACGACCTGCAGCGCCGCATCGAGAACGTCGGCGACATGCAGTTCCTGCTCGGAGCGGAGGCCACCGACATCCAGCAGATGGGCAGCGATCTGCAGAAGGAGCACCAGAAGCTCACGACGTGGCTCGAGGCGCACCCGGACGAGCCGATCGACAACTTCCTCCGGCTCCCGCCCGACCAAGGCGGCCCCGTCGAGGGTCTCCGCTGGTACCCGCATCGCGTCAAGAAGGGCGAGCTCGAGACGCCGATCGCCCAGCGCATCCGCGAGCCGTTGATGCTCCCGCCGGAGGAGTGGCGATTCAGCGGCAACGACCTCGAGTCGGTGAGCTACGCGACGGACGCGATGGGCTACCCGGCCGTTGGGTTCGAGATGGTGACGGAGAAGAAGGGCGCGTTCGGCGACTTCACCGAGGCACACATCAACGACAACATGGCGATCGTCCTCAACGGGGAGATCGCGACGCTCGCGACGATCAACGCGAAGCTGCCCGGACAAGGTCAGATCGAGGGCGGTTCGGCGGGCTTCACCAGCAAGGAAGTCACGGACCTCATCACGGTCCTCCGCTCGGGATCGCTGCGCATCAAGCCCGAGCTGCTCGACAAGGCGCGCGTCGGCGCGAGCCTCGGCGACGACTACGTGTCGACGAGCTTCGTCAGCGCGCTCGTCGCGATGGGCGTCGTGATGCTCTTCATGATCGGCATCTACCGCCGGCTCGGAGTGTTCAGCATCATCGGCCTGCTGACGAACCTACTGCTCCTGATGGGAGCGCTGGCGTTCCTGAGAGCCACCCTGACGCTCCCGGGAGTCGCGGGCATCGTGCTGACGGTCGGCATGGCCGTCGACGGCAACATCCTGATCTTCGAGCGATTGCGCGAGGAGCTCGCGCGCGGGCAGAAGCTCGCCCAGGCGGCGAAGGCCGCGTTCGAACGCGCCGCCGTGACGATCATCGACTCGAACCTGACGACGCTCATCGCTGGTTTGATCCTCTACAACGTCGGCACCGGGCCGATCCGCGGCTTCGCGACGACGCTCAACATCGGCATCCTCACGACGCTCTTCACCGTCATCATCGTCAGCCAGATCCTGATCTTCCTCGACATCAAGCGCGGCCGCACGACCTACGAGATGGCCGAACTGATCAAGGACAAGGGCATCGACTTCATGTCGAAGGCGAAGTATGCGGCCGGCGTGTCGGCCGTCGTGATCGTCGCCGGGCTCGCGCTCTTCATCTCTCTGCCCGATCGCGAGAAGCTCGGCATCGACTTCCTCGGCGGTTTCACGGTGACCGCGCGAATGGAGCAGCCGCAGACCGTCGAGAAAGTCCGCGGGCTGATCGCGGCGATCCCGGGCACGATCGGCAAGTCGGCCGAGGTGAAGCCGATCTTGGAGTCGGGCACGAAGGAGACCGGCTATTCGACGTTCCGGATCACGTACAAGCTCGAAGGCGAGTCGGTCGATTCCCCCGAGGGCGGAGCAGGACAGGGCGAGACTGGCGAGAAGGAGATCAGCGATGCGCTCGCGTCGGTCCTCCAGGCCGGTCCGGTCGAGGTCACGCTCGCGCCTACCGACGTCGGCGCGAACGTGAGCGGCGCGCTCTACTTCGAGGAGACGCATCCCACCACCGACATCTCCGCGGCTCTCGAGACGGTCGGGTTGACCGCCGTCACGGTCGAGCCCATGCCCAATCGCGCGTCCGCGTACTCGTTCCGCGGCGAGCTCTCGAAAGAGAAGCCGCAGACCGACTTGGTCACGAAGATCCAAGCGCAGTTCGAAGGTCACGCGGACAGCGCGGGCGTGTCCTACCGAGTCGCGTCCCCGATCCCCGAGTCGGCCGTCGTCGGCGCGCAGGTCGGCGGCGAGCTGCGCGACCGCGCGATCTTGGCCCTGATCCTGGGTCTCTTCGGGACGATCATCTACCTGCGCGTGCGGTTCGCGGAGTACAGCTACGGAATCGCCGTCGTCGTCTCGCTCGCGCACGACGTGCTCGTGACCATCTGCGCGCTCGCGGTCGCGACGAAGACGGGCCTGCTCCAGGCCGAGATCGACCTGTCGATGATCGCGGCCTTCTTGACGATCATCGGCTACTCGCAGAACGACACGATCGTCATCTTCGACCGCGTGCGCGAGCTCGTGCCGAAATCCAACAAGCCGCTGCGCGACATCCTGAACGACGCGATGAACCAGTGCCTCGGCCGCACGATTCTCACGTCGTCGACCGTGTTCCTCACGATCAGCGTGCTCTTCCTGTTCAACGTCGGCACTCGCAACGTGCTCGAAGGCTTCGCCTTCGCGATGCTCGCCGGCGTGATCTCGGGAACGTATTCGACCGTGTTCATCGCGGCACCCGTCCTGCTCTGGCTCGAGAAGCGCAACGCGCGCAAGGGCAGCCAGAGCACCCTGGCGGTGAAGGCGGCCGAGGAACAACCCGTAGCCGTGACCTGAGCCAGCGGCGTGCGCTTCGTCCTCGGCGCTCTCGTGCTCTTGACGGTTTTCGCGCTCGCGACGCGCTGGCAAGATCGCTGGACGGACGAAGTCCGCGCCGATCGCGATCGCGCGTTCGAGCGCCAGGAGCTGCCCTCCGACGACCGCGCGCCGGTCCTGGGCCGTGTCATCGTCGGACTGGAGAGCGGCGCGCCGCCGTACGCACGCGACGCGAGCTCGAGCGGCGGTACGGCTCCACCGGCGACACGCGCGGATGCGCCGGCCGCCGGCGCGGAGAAGGCGCTCGCGGCGCCCGCGGGAGCGCCAAGTTCCGCGCAGAGCTCCGCCCTGCGCGTGTTCGAGCTCAAGGTCGAGCGCGGACAGCAGCTCGGCGAGCTGTGCCGGAAGCACTACGGCTCGGCGCGCCGTGAGCTCGTGGAATCGCTCGCGCGCTACAACGGGATGGCTAGCCCCGATGCGCTCCGCGAAGGCCAGCTCTTGCGGCTGCCGCCGATCGAGACGCTGATCGGCGAGAGCCGCTGAACGCCGTCTGGCGCTCGCGACCGCGCGCGCGCTCGCGTTCGGCATGCGCGCTGGCGTTCGGCATGCGCGCTGGCGTTCGGCATGCGCGCTGGCGTTCGGCGTGCGCGATCGCCGCGCCCCTCGACGAGCGCCGTCGGATCGACAGACTCTCTGCCTACTCGCGGTCCACGGCGCCCGAAGGCCCGCGCACGATCTCGAATCGCCCCGCGTGTCCGATCTGACGTCGCAGGTTGCCGAGGGCGCCCTCGGTGAGCAGGACGCGCAAGCGATGATCTCCGCCGTCTTCGCCGATCTCGTCCTCGATCGGAGTCGCCAACCGGCGGACGCAGGCGTCGTGCCGGCCGTCGGCGATCGGCAGGTGCACGTCGACGAGGTAGGAGCGCTCATCCAGACGTCGCGCCACCGCTTGAGCGAGTCGATCCAGTCCTTCGCCTGTCGCGGCCGAGACGTAGACGATCTCCTGGCTGCGGCCCTGGCCGAGGAACTGCAGCACGATCGGATCCTGCACGCGGTCGAGCTTGTTGAACACGAGGATCGCGGAGCGCGAATTCTGCGAGAGGCCGGAGAGGACGGCGTCCACCGCCGCGATCTGCTGCGCGGCCGACGGATGCGATGCATCCACCACGTGGAGCAAGAGATCCGCGGCGAGCGTCTCCTCCAGCGTCGCGTGAAACGAGGCCACCAAGTGGTGCGGAAGCCGCTCGAGGAATCCGACCGTGTCCGAGAGCAGGACGGTGCGACCGTCCGAGAGCGCCCACTGACGGGTGCGCGTGTCGAGCGTCGCGAACAGCTGATCGGCGACGAACTCGTTCGATCCGGTGAGCCGATTGAGCAGCGTGGACTTGCCCGTGTTCGTGTATCCGACGAGCCCGACGGTGAAGAGATCCGCGCGCGAGCGGACTTCGCGCTGCTTGCGCGCCTCGATCTCCTCGAGCTCGCGGCGCAGGTCGACGATCCGCTTCTTCAAGAGACGCTTGTCGGTCTCGAGCTGCGTCTCACCGGGTCCCCGCGCGCCGATCGCGCCTTCGGTGCGCTCCAGGTGCGTCCACATGCGGCGGAGCCGCGGCGCGATGTACTCGTTCTGCGCAAGCTCCACCTGGAGGCGCGCCTGACGCGTCTTCGCGCGCTTCGCGAATATGTCGAGGATCAGCTCGGAGCGATCGACCACCCGGACGCCCCAAGCCTTCTCGAGGTTGCGCGCTTGCGCCGGCGTCAGATCGTTGTCGACCACGACCACGTCGGGATGGAGCCGCGCGATCTCGCTCTTGATCTCGTCGACTTTCCCACGGCCGAACAGAGTTGCTGCGTCGGCGCGCGCGCGCGTCTGCAGCACACCGTCGCCGACGACTTCCGCTTCGGCCGCTTCGACGAGGCCGCGCGCTTCGGTGAGGTCCGTGTCGGCGCCGGAGCGCTCGTCGTTGAGGCGAACGCCGCACACCAGGACCCGTTCGACGGACGAACGAGTGGGGCGGGAAGACCGACTCATGGGACGAGGCCGCGGTCGCGACTCATGGCGAGAGATCGATCACGGCTCATGACACCGGCGCGTGGTCGCGAACCGGCTCGTGTCGAAGGACGACGTTGGTCAATCGGTCGGACTCGAACTCCGGAGTCAGCAGGCTGTGCACGCGCCATTCCGCGCGACTGACCGGGAAGTCGGAACGGAAGTGGACGCCGCGGGACTCCTGGCGCGCGACGGCGCAGAGGGTCGCGAGCCGCGAAACGGTCAGCATGTTCATGAGCTCCCACGCGCGCGGCTCGACGGCACCGAGGTCGGACACGGCGCGCGACCAGAAGCCGATCTTCCCGAGAGCGTCCTCGATGCCGGCCTGCGTCCGTTCGACTCCCATCTGACGCCACATGAGCGACTTGAGCGAGTAGATGATGTCCTCGAGGTTGACGCGCACTCCCGCCGGCGGGCGCGGGAGCTCGCGCGTGCGGCACTGGACCATCGAGTACACATCGAAGCCGTTCGCTTCGCTCGCGGCTAGGGCGCCGGCACGCATGCCGAGGACGATGCCTTCCAGGAGCGAGTTCGATCCCATTCGGTTGGCGCCGTGCAAGCCCGAGCTGGCGCATTCGCCGACCGCCCAGAGACCGCGCAGGTTCGTGCGGCCGTCCAGATCGACGAGCAAGCCGCCGACCATGTAGTGCGCGCCGGGACGCACCGGGACCGGATCGCGCGCGATGTCGATTCCGAAGAACCGGCAGATGCGGCTGATGCCCGGGAACAGCGCGTGCGGATCGCCGTCGATTCCCGACAGGTCGAGATACACGCTCGTGTCGTTCGTCGCGACCATCCGCGCGAAGACCGCGCGGCTGACGACGTCGCGCGGAGCCAGCTCGGCCGAAGGATGGAACTCAGGCATGAACCGCTTGCCGTGCCGATCGCGGAGCACGCCGCCCGCGCCTCGCACGATCTCGCTGATGAGGACCCGCGCGGCGCCGGCGATGTAGAGGCACGTCGGGTGGAACTGCACGAACTCGAGGTCGCGCACGAGCGCACCGGCACGGAAACCGATCGCCACGCCGTCGGCGGTCGCGATCACGGGGTTCGTGGTCTCGCGGTAGATCTGCCCCCCACCGCCGGTCGCCAGGATCACTTGGGACGCGCTGAACGCGACCAGATCGCCGCGCACCGTACGCGTCAGGATCCCCGCGACCCGTCCATCCGACGTCGTCAGGAGGTCTACGACGAACGTGTTGGGAAACGTCGTGATGCCGGGATCGTTGACGACGGCGCCCGCGAGAGCTCTTTGAATCTCGAGGCCGGTCGCATCGCCGTGGGCGTGGATGATGCGCGCGTGCGTATGGCCGCCCTCGCGCGAGAGCTGGAGCTCGCCGTCCGCGGTCCGATCGAACTCGGCGCCCAACTGCAGCAGTCGCTCCACGGCCTCGGGCCCGCCGCGCACGACGCACTCGACGGCTTCGCGCTCGGAGAGGCCGCAACCGACTTCCAACGTGTCGGCGACGTGCGAGTCGAACGAGTCCGGCGCGGCGATCACGGCGGCGAGGCCGCCTTGTGCGTACAGCGTGTTGGTCTCGCGGAGCTCGGCCTTCGCGACGAGCGCGACGGTGGCGCCGTTCTTGGAGGCGACCAGCGCGGCCGCGGCACCCGCCACACCGCTCCCGACGACGACGACATCGAAACGATAGACCGGCACTTGGCGGAACGAGAACGGGACCAGGTAGCGGTCGAGATCGAGGGCGTGCGTAGACTTCACGTCGAGGGTGCCAGCCGGCTCGGATGCGAGGGGATGGAACGGCGAATTGTAACCTCGTGGCAGCGCGACTCAGAGCGCGCACGCGCGTGCGCGCCGAGCGAAACATTCCGCCCGTCGCGACCAAGAGTCTCACGCGGCGCGGGACTGGTCCCGGTCGGACTCCACGATCGGCATCGGGGACGCAGAGTGCGATTCGAGTCCGAGCGGGTCGTGCGAGTC
>CAZQHA010000270.1:0-6495 GCA_964592795.1 uncultured Planctomycetaceae bacterium
CGTCGACGAGCACGTCGACGACGGCTTGCTCGAACGACGCCGCCACGTCGGCGCGGTCGGCGATCTCCTCGGGTGGCGGCGTCGCGGCGAGCGCGTCCTGTCCGCGCACGTGGTAGAGCACGGCGGTCTTGATGCCGCTGAACGAGAACCCGGGCGCTCCGCCGCGCGATCGGTAGCGCGGGAACGTGATCGCGCGCGGGTTGCCCTGCTGCGCGAGCTTCGACACCGCGGGCCCTCCCGGATAGCCGAGCCCGAGGATGTGCGCCACCTTGTCGAACGCTTCGCCGGCGGCGTCGTCGAGCGTCGAGCCGAGCAAGCGCAGCTCGAGCGGGCTGTCGGCGCGGTAGAGCGCGCTGTGACCGCCGGACACGACGAGCGCGACGCACGGGTAGACGTTCTCCGACTGCTCCATCGACGCCGCGTACACGTGGGCCTCGATGTGGTGGACGCCGACGAGCGGCAGGTTCCGCGTCAGCGCCAGCGACTTCGCCACCGACACGCCCACGAGCAGCGAGCCGATCAGCCCCGGCCGGCACGTCACGGCGATCGCGTCGACGTCGTCGAGCGTGAGCCGCGCGTCCGCGAGTGCGCGATCGACGACCGGAAGGATCTCGGTCAGGTGCGAGCGTCCGGCGATCTCCGGGACGACTCCGCCGTACTGCGCGTGCAGCGCGGCTTGGCTGTGCACGACCGACGAAAGGATCTCCCGGCCGTCGCGCACGAGCGCGGCGGCGGTCTCGTCGCAAGACGACTCGATGCCGAGCACGACGCCGCTCACGGGCTCGCTCCCGGACTCACGGAGGCCGAACGTCGCTCGAACATGGGGACGAAAAGTTAGGCTCCCGCGGCCCCGCGCGGTAGGCCGGTCGCGGCGGTTTCGGGGTGCGGCTGTCTTCCGACGAGGACGCCCGGAGTCTCGCCGCCGCGGAGCGCCCGCGCGAGATGCGTCGTGGGAGCTCGCGAGCCAGCCGTCACTCGGAGGCACGGCGCTCGCTTGGCGCGGCCGCCGCTCGCGCACGGCGGCGCCTGAACATGTGGGTTCGATCCGTTCCAGCGGTCTTGGCATGCACGCTCGCGGCGGCGCCCGGGCTCGCTCAGCGCTCGGGTCCCGGGACGCTCGGGCGCGCGCTCTCGATCCTCGCGACCGCGGACCGGGATCGCGACGGCCGCGTCGGGGCGGCCGAGGCCGCCTCGATCTCGATCGAGGCGCGCGCGTTCCAGCGCGGCGATTCCGACCATGACGGGGTGTGGTCGCGCGAGGAGTTCCTGGTCTTCTACCGTGGCGCGTTGATCGCTTCCGCCGAGCGCGTGGGTCCCGATCTCGAGGCGGAGATCCTGCGCCTGAAGGCGCTGAAGCAAGCGCGAGCGATCGAGGGCGTCCGACGGTCTCGGCTGGTCGGCGATCCGGCCTTCGCCGACGCGTTCGCGGAGCTCGATCGCCGGCTCTCCGAGCGACGCGCCAGCCGCGAGGACGTCGCATGCCTCCGCGATCGGATCCGCGCGAGGAGCGCCGTGCCGGACATGCAGCTCGAAGCCGTCCTCACGCGACTCGAAGCGGCCGCGGCGCAGAAGCTGGATGCCCCGGCCGATCGCGCGAAGCTGCGCGAGGGCCTCGCGCGCCGCGGATGGATTCCGGCGTCGCCGGGGAGCATCCGGCTCGAAGAGCGCCGCCGGTCGGTCGCGGAAGCGCGTACACGCTAGCACCGGAAAAAGCGGCGCGCGCGGCAGCTTGCCGCGCGCGCGTGTTCAATCGGGCCCGTGACCGCAGTCACTCAGCCCGCTGCCTGGACGGACAACTCCATGAGCGACTCGTCGAACGCGTTCCAAGCGAATCCGTCGTGGATGTCGCCGCTCTCGCCGCGGATGAGGATGCGCGCCGGGTGATCGTCGTCGCGGGCGCATCCGATGCGCGGCAGCTCTTGGTTCGCGAGCCGCAGCTCGCGCCGGTGCGTGGCCAGCTCGGCTTGGATCGAGCGGCGCTCTTGAGCGCCCGTCCGCGAGAACTGCGGCGCCGAGAGCGCAGCGAGGCGCGTCTCCAGCTCTTCGACGGCGGCCGTTCGCTCCGCGATCTCCTGCATGATCGATCGGAGTATGGGAACCAACCGGATCGCACGCGCCTTGTCGTACACGTTCCGTGTCATGGGTGATGTCCTCCTGGCGAGTTCCTAGGCCGCGGCGTGCGAAGTTTCTTCCTCATCCGCACGCGGATTGCAGCGGCGCCGCTCCGAGAGCCGAACGCATCGAATCCACGAACGGTTGGACTACGAGAAGGTTTCGATCGTGGCCAAGGCAGAGGCTGCGGGCTAACCTGGAACGCCCAAAGTGCACACGGGTGGTCGCCGATCCAGACTCAGGTAGTCCGCCCGGACCGTCTCGATGTCGCGTCCTTTTGTCGAAATCACACGCCGCGAAGAGTTCTCCGCCGCGCACCGTCTGCACAACCCGGCGCTCTCCGACGCCGAGAATCGCCGGCTGTACGGCGTCTGCAACAACGAGAACGGGCACGGCCACAACTACGCCGTCGAGGTCACCGTGCGCGGCGAAGTGCCGCCCGCGACGGGGATGGTGATGGATCTCAACCGTCTGATGATCGTGCTCCAAGAGGAGCTGATCAGCCAGGTCGACCACAAGCACCTGAACCACGACGTGCCGTTCCTGAAGGACGTGATCCCGACCGCGGAGAACGTGGCGATCGCGTTCTGGAGGCGCCTCGAGGATCGATTGAAGGGATTCGAAGGATGTCGACTACACCGCGTCCGGGTGTGCGAGAGCCGGAACAACTTCGTGGATTACTTCGGAACGACGAGTTGAGCACGCGGGAGCTCATCCGCCAGCTGCTCGTCAACATCGGCGAGGATCCGACGCGTCAAGGGCTCCTGCGGACGCCGGAGCGGGTCGAGCGCGCCCTCCTGGATCTGACGAGCGGCGCTCATCAGACCGTCGAGGAAGTCGTGGGTCACGGCGTCTTCGAGGAAGACTGCTCCGAGATGGTGATCGTCAAGGACATCGAGTTCTACAGCCTCTGCGAGCACCACATCCTGCCGTTCTTCGGCCGCGTCCACGTGGCCTACATCCCGGACGGGAAGATCATCGGGCTCTCGAAGCTCCCGCGGATCGTCGACGTGTTCGCGCGCCGGCTCCAAGTCCAGGAACGGATGACCGTCCAGATCGCGCAGGCGATCGAGAAAGTGCTCTCGCCGAAGGGCGTCGGCGTCGTCGCGGACGCGGCGCACCTGTGCATGATGATGCGCGGCGTGCAGAAGCAGAACTCGTCGACGATGACGTCGTGCCTGCTCGGCTCGTTCCGCAGCGACTTCCGCACGCGCAACGAGTTCCTCGGACTCGTGCGCTCGATCGGACGCTAGCGCGGAGGCACGTCGAGGTCGTCGACGTTCGTGCCGTCCGGCGCGTTGTACGCCTTCCAGATCACCTCGGCGACGTCCTCGGGCTTGTTCATCTTCGAACGATCCCAGTTGCCAGGCACGCCGTCGAAGATCTTGGTGTCCGTCTGACCCGGATAGACGGTGGACACGCGGATCCGTTTGTCGCGCAGGTCCTCGCGCAGCGAATCGCTGAACCCGCGGAGCGCATACTTCGACGTGCAGTACCCGACGCACTGGGGGAACGGCTGCCGCGCGGCGACGGAGGCGATGTTGAAGATGTGCGCGCGCTCGCTCTCCATCAGCGCTCCCAGCGCCTCGGAGGTGACGTAGAAGGGGCCGGTGACGTTGACGTCGAGGTATCTCTTCCACGTCGCGACGTCGAGGTTCTCGAAGGGCTGCAGTCCGAAGACGCCCGCGTTGTTCACGAGCACGTCGAGCACTCCTCCCGTGAACTCGATCGCGCGGTAGACGGCGGCTTCGACCGAGCCGTGGTCGGAGATGCTCATCTGCTGCGGGCTGCCCTTCCCGCCGGCCTTTCCGATCTCGATGACGACCGCGTCGAGATCGCTCGAATTGCGCGCCGCGACGGCGACCTTCGCGCCCTCGCGCGCGAACCGCAGCGCGATGGCGCGCCCGATGCCTCGACTGCCACCCGTGACCAGAACTCGAATCGGATTCATGTGGACGATCTGCGGCGGCCTCGCGCCGCGCGCGGCGACAGCATAGCCCACGGTCCCGCTACAATCCCCGCGTGAGTTGGACGGATCTCGTCACGCAGTTCTGCCTCGAGCTGGCCTTCGGCGTGCTCTTCGCGCTCGGCTTCGTTGCGAGCGCGCCGGTCGGGCGGCTCTTCTACCGCATCATGGCCACGACGGCGTTCCTGCCGCTCGGCGCGGTCGTGGTCGTGCCGTTTCTCGTCGGCGGCGTGAATCCTCGAGACCCGATCCTCTGGACGTCCGGTGCGGCGCTGCTCGCGTATCCGTTCGTCTCGGGCGGAGTGCGGGGATGGAAGTGGAAGGCGGCGCTCGCGTGGTGCCTCCTCGCGACGTCCGCCGCGCTCGCGATCGCGGTGAGCCGCGCGGGGCTCGCGACGAGCGCCGGCACCGTCGCGCTCGGCACGGTGTCCGCGTTGGCGACCGGAGCGGTCGCGGGGAGCGTGTCGCTCGCGATGGTGCTCGGACACTGGTACCTCACGATCCCGACGTTGCAGGTGTCGCACTTGCGCCGGCTCAATCGCGTCACCGTCGGATCGATGGTCGTGTGTCTCGTCGCGGTCGCCGCCACTTGCTGGCTCTTGTCGGACGAGTTCGGCGCGGCCGAAACGCCGCTGCTCGGTCCATTCGGCTTGTTCCAGCTCGGCACGCGATTGACCGCGGGGCTCTTCCTGCCGCTCCTCTTCGCGTGGATGACCGCGGGCTCGCTGCAGTACCAGAACACGCGCTCGGCGACCGGGATCCTGTACGCGTCGACGATCCTGGTGCTGATCGGCACCGCGGTTTCGATCTCGCTGCAGGACTCGTACGGATTCCCGCTGTGAGCGCGCGCCTCCAAGTGAGATGCGGCTGCGCGAGTCAGCCGTGGCTTCGGTGGAGCACCGGGAGCGAGATCGAGAAGCTCGCCTGCGGCGAGTGCGGTCGCGAATCGTCGCTGCACGTCGGGTCGCTGACGACCGGTGGGGGACTGACGGGTTGCCTCGCGTGCGGGCACCCCGAGCTCTTCACCCGAAAGAGCTTTCCGCCTGCGGTCGGAGTCGGAGTCGTCGTCGTCGCGGCGATCTTCGCGCCGTTCACGTACTACGCGAGCCTCGTCGCCGCGGCCGTGATCGACTTCGCGCTCTACCGGCTCGTGCCCGACGTCGTCGTCTGCTACGTCTGCGGTGCGGAACATCGATCGTTCGGCGCCGAGCCGCGCCATCCGCGCTTCGATCGACAAATCGAAGAGCGATTGAAGTTCGGGCCGCGTGCGGTGATGGGTCGCGCGATGCGCTCCGGAGGGACGGCGGGCGCGCCGGAGCCCGAGCACTGACGCGCGTCAGCTCGCTTCGCGGAGCTCCTTGCGCAGCGCGTCGGCGTCGTCGATCGGCTCACGGCACGCGTAATTGCGGCACACGTACGCGCGCGCGCCCTTGGGACCCGCGGCGCGTCCCTCGAGCAACGGGATCAGCGTCGCATCGCTCTCAGGCGCGGCCAGCGCGACGACGCGTTGCGGCAAGAACGTGCTCCGCACGGCGCGCAGCATCTCCATGACGCCGGCGCGGTCGCGCGCGCCGGCGATGACGATCTCGCGCGGGCCGACCGCCAGGAAGTCGACGGCCATCAAGAGCTGGCTGAACGCCGCCGGATAGCGGTTCACGAGGCCGCCGAGCGACGTGATGGTGCGCTCGGCGCGCTTGGCGAGCTCGCCGCGTCCGGTGAGCTCGGAGAGTCGCAACAGGTTCAGCGCGTGCACGCCGTTTCCCGAGGGCAACGCGCCGTCGTGCGGGTTCTTGAGCCGCGCGATCAGCGCCTCGTGATCTGTGCCGGTCGTGAAGTATCCGCCGTTCTGAGCGTCCTCGAACTGCTCGTCGACGATCTTCGCGAGCACGAGCGATTCGCGGAGCCAGCGCTCGTCGAAGTCCGACTCGTAGAGATCGATCAGCGCCTGGATCATGAAGACGTAGTCGTCGAGGTACGCGTTCAGGTGGGCGCGGCCGCCGCGCGCGGTCGCGAAGAGCCGCCCGTCGGATTGACGCATGCCCGTGAGCACGAACCGAGCGGCGCGCGCGGCGGCATCGAGATAGTGCTTCTCCTCGAGCACTTGGTACGCCTGCGCGAGCGCCGAGATCATGAGGCCGTTCCACGCGGCGAGCACCTTGTCGTCGGTGCCCGGATGCACGCGCTTCTCCCGCGCCGCGAAGAGCTTCGCGCGCGCCTCCGTCATGGAACGTTGCAGCGACTCCACGTCGACGTGCAGTCGTTCCGCCACTCGCGCGGGCGGGTCGTGCCGCCACAGCGCGCTCTGGCCATGCTCGAAGTTGCCTTCGTCGGTGACGCCGAACCACGCGGCAGCCCACGCTCCTTGTCGCGCGCCCAGGACCCGGGCGAGCTCCTCCGGCGTCCACGCGAAGAACTTG
>CAZQHA010000271.1:0-6487 GCA_964592795.1 uncultured Planctomycetaceae bacterium
CGATTTCTGGGTGCGCGCGAGGACGGCGCGAACCTCGAACCGATCGGAGAGGTGCTGCAGCGCGGGCAGCGCCGCATCGCGCACGCGCTTCCCCGAGCCGATGACGAGAACGCGGCGCGGAGCGCTCATCGCGCCGGCTCCTTCGCGAAGACGCGCGAACGCAAGTGCTCGGCGAGCCGGATCGACAGCGCGACGATCGTGAACGTCGGGTTGGCGCACCCGCTCGTCGGAAAGACGGACGCGCCAGCGGCGAACACGTTGCCCGTGCCGTGCACGCGGCAGTCGGTGTCGACGACCGAAGTCGCCGGATCGGTGCCCATGCGCGTCGTGCCCATGTGGTGCGACGCGTCCTGATCGATAGGCCAGGGATCGGCGCGCTCGAGCGACGACTCGAGACGGCCGACGCCGGCGCTCTGGAGCTCCTAGGCGAGCGCAGCGTGCAGCGCGACTAGCGATCGCCGATCGAGCTCGCTCGGACGATGTCGCACGAGCGGCACGCGCTGTCCGTTCGCATCGAGCTCGTCGGAGAGCATCACACGATTCTCCGGCAAAGGCTCCATCTCGAGGAAGTTGCGCAGCCGGACGCGCGTGACGAGCGGCTTCGCGCGCCGGACGAGACGGCTGTGCAGGTAGCTCGCGACGCTCGGCGCGTTGCGCACGACTTCGAATCCGAGCCCGAGCCAATCGGCAGCGAGCTTGCGTTCATTCTGGACATCGGTGTCGTCGCCCGTCTCGGAGTAGTCGCGCAGCGCGACGACTTCCTTCTTCTGCCGGCGCTTCACGCGACCACTGAGGAAGCGGCTCTTCTTCGCCATGAGGACGAGCGCCTCGACGCCGAGGTTGTCCGACCACGGGAAGAGCGGCTCGAGGCGCACGTACGAGTTCAGGAGGCCGCGCTCCCGTTGCACACGCTCCGGCAAGCGCAGTCCCGCGTAACCGGCGAAGCCTTGGTGCAGGCAACCGAAGAAGTACGGCGCATCGCTCACCGGCCGAGCGAGGTGCAGGATGCCGTGGTAGTTCTTCGGGTGATTCATCAAGTAGCGGCCGACTTGGTCGCGCTCGTTGCCCAGGCCTTGCGCGCACAGATCGCGCGAGTTGAGCAAGAGCCGCGCGTTCTCGATGCCGCCGGTCGCCAGTACGAACACGTTCGCGCGGATCGCTACCTCGCGTCGTCCATGCGTGCGAACGACCGCCTGGCGAATGCTCCGCGTCCCCGGCTCGACTTCGAGCCGAAGCACCGTCGCGTCGAGCCACACGTCGACGCGGTCCGACTCGAAGAACGCCCGCTGCTCGACGCCGAAGTTCTGCGGCTCGCTGCAAGCGAGGAAGATCTTCTCGTCGAGCGAACGCCACTTCGGCTGCAGGTCGCCGCGCGTCCGCAGCGCTCCGAATCCCTCGCCCGTGAACGCGCTCGCCGCGGGGAAGCGGTAGCGCTCCGCCGCGCTCGCGTAGTGGCGCATGAACTCGCCGCGCGCGATCGGCCAACCGGAGAAGCGCACGTACGGTCGCGTCACGAAATCGATCTCGTCGAGCGGGCTCGAAAGCCCCGCCCACGTCGTGGACGAGCCCCCGAGCACGCGCTCGCGCGAGTAGTTCTTGATGCGGATGCCGTCGCTGACGACGCGGCGCAGACGATCCGCGTGCGCGGTCGGCGCGAGACCGCCGCTCTCGAGCACGACGACGGACAGGCCGCTGTCGGCGAGCTCGCACGCGAGTGTCGTCCCCGCCGGCCCCGAGCCGACGACGCACACGTCGTAGCGGGGGCGCGGAGTCGAGGCCTTGTCGTCGAGGTCACGAATCATTCAGGAAGCGTCGCCTGCGTACCTTAAGGACCACGCTGCGCTGGGGGTAGAATCTCGTGCTCGGTGGCGACGCGAAATGACGCGATGCGCGGAGATTCATCGAGCACGACTCGCTACTCGAAGTCGGGACGGCCTCCTGTCGCTGCCTGGTTCGGCGCGATCTTGTTCGCGAGCGCCGCGCTCATATTGAACGCCGTGTTCGGCGGACATCGCCGGCCGCCGACGCCGGCCGGAATGGTGCTCCGCGTCGAGGCTCGTCGAGCACACGGTCCCTTCGATCGCTTCGACGTTGCACCGCTCGAGGGGCCCGACCCCAGAATCGCGGTGTACAGCTCGATGTTGCACGAACAGCCTGCGTCGCTTCGGATCCTTCGCTACCCGGACGGTCAGCTCGTCGAGGAGTCGGTCGGCGAGCGCGCCGTCGAAGCTCGCGCGCGAATGTCTCGAGACTTCGAGCGAGCACCTGACGCTTTCGACTTCGATGCGGACGGAGTTCAGGACACGACTGAAGGGGGATGGGGCGACGACTATCGCTACGTTCGCGTGCGCTCGGGCGCCGACCGCCGGGTGCTCTTCGAGAACTACGATCCCCTGGAATACGAGTGCAGCGAGCGCGCGATCCCGCTGGGAGACGTCGACGGCGACGGCTTCTCAGAGCTCGCAGTGCTCCATCCGCGCGCGGATCGATCGCGTTACGACTTTCCCGAGCTCGGCGATCGGATGTTCGGCGCGAAGAGCTGGATCACGATCGTGTCGGGCTCTCGCCTCGCGCGCTGAGAGTCGAACACGACGCGCGCGCCGCGTGCGGGTTCGAGCGCCGTATCGAGAACGTAGTTCGCGACGTGACGCGACGAAGACCGGTCTCTTACGGGTCCCGCAAGATCGCGAGTCGGGGGCGGCGCTAGACTCCGCGCGTCGCATGATCACGGCGTTCTTCTGCACGATGCTCGCCGCTGTCGCGCTCGCGCGACAAGCTCCCAGCGCGCCGCCGCGCCCGCTCGCCGACTCGGAGGTCGCGGCCAAGAACCTGCAGGACTTCGACTTCGTCGTCGCGAAGATCGAGGCGAACTACGCGGGCTATCCGAGCAAGGTCGGCGAGAAGAACCGCGACGCGCTCGCGAAGCGGACGAGCACGCAACGCGAGCTCGCGGCCGCCGCTCGCGACGATGGAGAGTTCGCCGCCGCCGTGCGCGGCTGGCTCGCGTTCTTCGAGGACCGTCACGTCTGGATCGAGAAGGCGGGAACGCAAACGGAGCCAGTGGCCCGCACTCCTCCGCGCTCGCGTCCGGAGTGGACCGAGGAGAACGCGCGGAGCCGAATCGACGAGCTCGGCGCCGAGCGCTGGCCCATCGAAGGGATCTGGGAAGCCCCCGACCGCAGATCCCGCATGGCGTTGCTGCGCGAAGGGCGTGAGCGCCTCGTGGGTGTCCTCGTCGCCGCTCCCGCGAGCGAGCGTGTCGGTCGCGTGGCGGCGGAGCTCGAACGGAAAAGCGCACGCTGCGCGTCCGGGACGATGTGGGGCGAGGATGGCTCCGCGTATGGAGTCACGGTCGATCTGCGCGGGCCCGAGCACCAACTGTTGACCGCGAGCGGGCTGGGCGTGTGGTTGCGCGTTCACCCGCCGCCCGCACACCCCGTGGCCGCGGAGCGCATCGGGGATCTGCTCGGAGCGCCGACTCCGACCGCCAAGCGGCTCTCGGAGAAGACGCTCTACCTCCGACTTCCGGACTTCTTTCCGTCGAGCAGACCGAAGCTGGAGGCACTGCTGAAGGAGCACCGCGACGCGCTCGAGTCCTGCGACAACTTGATCGTCGACGTGCGCGGCAATCCGGGAGGATGGGACACCGTGTTCGGTCCGCTCATCCCGTGGATCTATTCGCGCCCGACGTACCACGCCGTTCACGAGCACCGCTCGACGCCCGACAACATCGCGGCCACCGAGGCGCTGGCGGCGGCCTCATCGCTGACCGACGACGATCGTCGCTGGTTGCGGGACATCGTGGCCGCGATGCGCGCCAAGCCGGGAGAGTTCGTCGTGCTCGGCTCGCGCTCCTTCAGCATCGACGTGCAGCCGGAAGTGCGCCCTCGCCCCGTGCGCGTCGGGATCCTGATGGAGGGAGCCGCGAGCTCGGCTGAGCAGTTCGTCCTCGCCGCGCAACAGAGCCGCAAGGTCACGCTGTTCGGCCGAGGCAACACCGCCGGCGTGGTCGACTGCGGAAACGTGCGCGACCTCGCATTGCCGTCGGGTCGGTTCGAGCTCCGCTACGCCACGAGCCGCTCAGCGCGCTTGCCGGATTTCCCTGTCGACGGCGCCGGCATCCCGCCCGACGTGCGAATTCCCGACGACGTCGAGGACGAAGTCGAGTTCGTCAGGTCCTGGCTCGAGCGCGGCGGAGGCTGACCGAACGGCGGACTGCCGAGCCGCCCTGGCGCACTCGGAGCATTTGGTCGGACTGCCGGATTCAACTCCCCTTGCGAGACGCTGCTTGACATAATTAGCCAATATGCTAAATATAGCCCGCAACCAAGGAGACGGCATGAGCACGATTGCGGGCGTAATGGGCAGGCGAGTCATGGGGCGCTTCTACGAGCGGGCGCAAGGGCGGCCGGAACGGTTGCCTTGGCACCGCGAGACGCCGGAACCGATCTTGGCAGCGGCGGTGTCCGCGCGAGGAGGCCGCGGGCGCGCGCTCGACCTCGGCTGCGGCGCCGGCCAGTTCTCGGCGTGGATGGCGCAGCAGGGTCTCGAGGTCACGGGTATCGACCTATTCCCCGAAGCGATCGCGATGGCGCGGTCGACGGCGAGCAAGAAGGGAGTCGACGTCGAGCTCGTGTGCACGGACCTGTTTTCGTTCTCTCCCGCCGCGCCGTTCGACCTGGTGCTCGACTCGGGATGCTTGCACGCGCTCGTCGGCGGCGACGTCGCCGCCTACAAGTCGGCGCTCTTGCGGTGGCTCGCACCCGGCGGTGCGTTCGTGCTCGGTCACTGGGGGAAGCGCCACGCATTCGACTGGCGGCCGATCGGTCCGAGGCGGCGATCGGAGGCCACGGTCCAAGCCTTGTTCGCGCCCGAGCTCACGCTGCGCGACAAGGATGTCGCGGACTTCGCGGCCCCGCTTCCGTTCGGACCGACCGTGCGCGGCGTCGGGTACTGGTTCGAGCGCAGCGAGACGAAGCCGGGGGCGAAAGGCGGTGCGTCGTGAGGATGCTGTGCATCTACCGGCCCACGCCGGGCAACGAAGACGCGCTGTTCGAGCTCGTGAAGAAGCACTGGGCTGTGCTTCGCGGCGTCGGGCTCACGACCGACGAGCCCGCGATCGTCTACAAGGCGATCGACAAGAACACGCGGCGGCCGTTCTACGTCGAGATCTTCTCGTGGCGCGACGCGAAGGCCCCCGAGCTCGCGCACCAGATGCCCGAGGTGATGCGCGTGTGGGAACCGATGGGGCCGATGCTCGTCGGTGGCCGCGGTCCGGAGCTGGCCGTCGTCGAACGGGTGACCTGAACGGGTGGCGCGATCAGCCGAGGAGCGCTTGGCGGCGCTCGATGCCGTGGTCAGCGCGCTCGCGCACCCGGCACGCCGTCAGATCCTCATGACGGTGCACATTCGCGGCGAGATGGCGGCCGGCGACATCGCCGGCCGCTTCGCTCACGCATGGCCGACGACGACGCGTCATCTCAAGGTGCTCGAGGCGGCCGGCCTCGTCGTGAGCGAGAAGCGCGGACGTGCCGTGGTGTACCGCGTCAGCCACGAGCGGCTCGCCGTGCTCGAAGAGTGGCTCGCTTGGTTCCGCGTCGAACGCTGACGACGGTTTCCTCGCACGACGCGGGCGCGCCGCTCAGCACATCGCGGCCCGTTAGATCGTGAAGTACTTCGCCGCCGGGTGGTGGCACACGAGCGCCGACGTCGACTGTTCCGGCCACAGCTGGAAGCCTTCGCTCATCTGGATGCCGATCTTGTCGGCGCCGAGCAAGCGCAAGAGCGGCTCCTGGTCCTCCATGTTCGGACACGCGGGATAGCCGAACGAGAAGCGGCTGCCGCGGTAGCCCTGCTTGAAGAGGTCCTTCATCTCGCGCTTGTCGTCCTTCGCGATGCCGAGCTCGCCGCGAATCTGGCGGTGGATGTACTCGGCGAGGCCTTCGGCGGTCTCGACCGACAAGCCGTGCAGGTGCAGGTAGTCCTGGTAGCGATCGGCCGCGAACCATTCGCGTGACACGTCGGATGCGCGCTGACCGACCGTCACGACCATCAGCGCGACGACGTCCGGCTGGCCGTCGTGCACGTGGAAGAAGTCGGTGATGCAGCGGCGCAGCTTGCCTTGCTGGCGCGGGAACGTGAAGCGCGCGACTTCCTTCGCGTCGTCCTTCGGATCGAGGAGCACGAGCGTGTCGCCCTCGGGGATGCAGCGCCAATAGCCGTATGCCGCCTTCGGCTCGAGGATCTTCTCCTTCGCGCACTGCTTCGCGAGCGCGTGGTAGATCGGTCGAACGTGCTCGCGGATGAACTGCTGGTAGGGGGCGACCGCTTTGCCTTTGCGGCGGTAGCCCCACTGGAACTGGAAGAGCGTCGTCTCGTTGATGTACGGCATCACGCTCTGCAGGTTCACCGAGTCGATGATGCGCGGGCCGAGGAACGGCGGCTCGGGATACGTGATGTCGCGCGTGAGCTCGACCTTCTTGCCGCC
>CAZQHA010000272.1:0-6450 GCA_964592795.1 uncultured Planctomycetaceae bacterium
ACGGCGGGACGCACGCGCGGCGGAGACCCGCGCGGAAGCACGGCCGACGTCGATGGCGCGAGCGCGCCCACGTCGAGTCGCGGGGCGCTGGCGCAAACGCGTCTTTTCTTCACGAGCCGCCGCGGTCCGGCCGACAAGATCGCGCTCCTCGTCGGCATCGACGAATACGCTCCGGGCACTCCCGCGACGTTCCGCGCGCTCGCCGGGTGCGTGCGGGACACGGAGCTCGTCCGGGAGCTGCTCGTCGGCCGCTTCGACTTCGCCGCCGAGGACGTCCTGGTGCTGGCCAACGCGCAAGCGACCCACGAGAACATCGTGCGCGCCTTCCGCGAGTGGCTGATCGCGCGCGCTCACGGCGAGACCGAGGTCGTCTTCTGGTTCTCGGGCCACGGCTCGCGCATCCCCGACGCCTCGGGATCGAAGATCGCCGAGCGCGGCGGCAAGGAGTCGACGTTCGTCGCGTACGACAGCCGCGCGAACGGCGAGGACGGCGCGTTCGATCTCTCCGACGACGAGATGCGCTCGCTCCTCCACGCCCTGACACGGATCACCTCGCGCGTGACCGTGGTCACCGACTCGTGCCACTCCGGCGGCAGCACGCGCGGCGTGCGGCGGCCGGCGGAGCCGCGCGTCCGCGCCGGCGACGAGGGCTCAAGGCCGCTCGACTTCGAGCGCCTCCGTTCCACCTTCTGGCCGAAGGACGTGCCGCTCTCGGAGGACGACGCGGCCAGCGAGGTCGAGGCCGACCGGTACGTGCACATTTCGGCCTGCAGCGATTCGCAGCTCGCGCAGGAGATCGACACGGAGGACGAGCACGGAACGCTCCGCTCCCACGGCGCATTGACGTTCTTCCTGGCCGAGTGTCTCGAGAGCGCGCAGCCGTCGACGTCCTACCGCAGCGTCAGCGACCAGGCGGCCGTGCGACTCGCCACGCACATCCCCGGACAGACGGTGTGGCGCGAGGGCGCGCTCGATCGCGAGCTGTTCGGCGCGCGCTTCCGGGCGCGGCCGAGCGGCTACCTGGCGCGCGTCGGCAGCGGTGGCGAGATCCAGATCGACGCGGGCTCGATGCTCGGCCTGCGCGCCGGATCGCGCGTCGCGATCTTCGCCGCCGGCGACGAGACGCGCATCGGCGACGCGCGGGTGGTGCGCGCCGGCGCGCAGTCGAGCATCGCGGAGTGGGAATCGCCCCCGGGCGACGCGTTGCACGGCGCCCTGCGCGCCGTCGAGGTGTCGCGGCCGTACGGACAATCGCCGCTCGCCGTCCACTTCGAGGACGCGCGCATCGCCGCCTGGTTCCAGTCCAGTGAACGCATGCGACCGCAGATCGGGGCCGCGCGCAATCCCGACCTCCTCCTCGCGCGCGACGGCGAAGGCGTCGCGCTCACCACCGCCGAGGGTCTGCGATTGTGGCAGCACCCGGCCCCGGGCGACGACGATCGCATCGCGTTCGCGAGCGAGCTCGAGGAGGTCGTCCGCGAGGAGCTCCGCTACCGCGCGCTGATCGCGCTCGCGAACGAGCCCGGCACGCTGCCCGTGAACGCCTGGTTCGAGGCGCCGACGAAGGCGGAGCTCGACCAGTTCGCCGACGGCGGGCGGTACGCGCGCGTGCACGACGCGGCCCCGCTCCGCGACGGCGGCGCGAGGGAGAGCGAGTACACGGCGACCGGCGCGCTCGGCGCCGATCTGCGACTCGCGGTCCTCGTCGTCGAGAACACGGGCCCCCGCGATGCGTACGTGTCGGTGCTCTCGGTCGCGGAGGATCGCGGCCGCAACTTGATCTGGCCGCCCGGCGGACAGCAGGACAAGGTGCTGCCGGTCGGAGAGCGCCAGCGCGTCCTCGTCAACGTGACCGCGCACAAGGACTGGAAGCTCGCGCGAGCGATGCGCGACCGCTACCTCGTCATCGCCACCACCGAGCCCGCGGACTTCCAGCCGATGACGCACGTCGCGACGCTCCGCGGGTCCGCGACGGCGTCGACGCTCGGGCCGCGGATGCCCGAGATGCTCGCGCTCGCCCTCGAGAAGCCGCCGACGCGCGGCGTGAAGAGCGCGAAGATCGACGCGAGCGGCTTCGGCATCGTGTGCGTCGACCTCTTGGTCACGCTGCCCGACGAGCGCTGACTACAGGGACTCCTGTACGAGCGTTCCGCGTTCGGGTCGATTCGTTGTTCGATTCCCGCGCCGTCCTGCGTTCGAGAATCGCGATGCGACATCGGACGCGTCGCTTCGATTGTCGCCCGCAAGTCCCTCTTTCATACTGTTCGCGCTCGGTATGTCCCAGGTGACGAACCGATGCCGGAGCGAGAGCTCGCGCGAGCTCCGCATGAAGTGTGGATCAATCTCTCTCGCGGAAGATGCAACTCTTCCCCAACCCAGAAGGAAACCCATGTCTCGCTTCAATCTGACCTCTGGTTCGCTCGTCGCGGCTCTCTTGTGCGCCGCCGCCGTCGCCCAGACACCCGTCAAACCGCAGGATGCGACACGCGCGCCCACGAAAACCGCGCAATCTCCGACGGAAGCCGCCGCTCCCCGCAGCGCGCCGCTGCCCGCCGTGCGCGTCATCGAGCCGCTGGGCAAGAAGTCCAACGCGCTCGTCGTGTCGCCGAACGGAAAGTACGTGATCATCGCGGACGCGGACGGCGCCGTGCGCATGATGGACTTCGCGACCGGCAAGGAAGAGCGTGCGTTCCGCGGCCACACGGGCGCCGTGACCCACGTCGCGATCTCCGGCGACGGACGCTTCGTGGCGACCGTCGGCGCCGACAAGACCGCGCGCCTCTTTGAATCCGCCACCGGCAAGGAGATCGCGAAGCGCGACTTCCCCGAGCCGACCTGCATCTGGGTCAACATGGACGGCACACGCGTCCTCACCTGCTCCGGTCGCGAGGTCATCGCGTGGAACCCGACCAGCGAGCCGACCAAGAACCTCGTGACGTTCACGGGTCACACCGCGGGCGTGACCGCGATCGCGGCGGACAGCCGCGGGGCGATGGTCGTCACCGGCGGCAAGGACAAGACGATCTGCGTGTGGGAGCCGGGCACGGGCAAGGCGATCCACACCTTCACGGCCGCTCACGCTGCCGACATCAAGTCGATCGCGGTCGATCCGGCCGGCAAATTCGCGGTCAGCGGCGGCGCCGACATGACCGTCGTGTCGTGGGACCTCGTGAACAAGAAGGAGATGAAGCGCACGAGCGCCCTGGCCGAGGTGGTCGAGTCCGTCGCCATCGCGCCCGATACGAAGCGCGCCGTCGCCGCGGGGGCTCACCGCGTGATCGCGTTCGACCCGACGTCGGGCTCCATGATCGCGGAGTTCCAGCCGTACCGTCTCGCGAACACCGCGACGACGATCCACACCGACGGCAAGACGGTCATCGTCGGCGGTGAGGTCGATCCGACGGCCGCGCCGGACAAGAAGGGCACCACGCGTATCTACGAAGTGCCGACCGTCACGCGCTGACGCCTCGTCGAAAAGGGAGGCGCGCGTCGCCGCGCCGCTCTCACGGACACCGCCCCGGACGTCACCCTCCGCGGCGGTGTCCCGCTTTTCAGCGCTTCATCGCGCGCCGAGCGACCTCGCGATCGATCCGCTCTCGGATGCGCGCGTCGCTCGTCAGCTCTCTCGCCCGCCGCAAGTACGGGATCGCCAGGCGCCCCCACGCGTCGATCGCGAGCGGCGCCGATGGATCGTCCGCCGCGAGCGCCGTCGCGACCCCGGCGAGATGTCGTTCGAATCGCGGCGAGAGGATCTCGGTGCGCGCCACGAACGTGCGCACGAGATTCTCGGGGGCGACTCCGTGATCGCCCAGGATCGCGAGCGGAAGCTCGCGATCGACGCGCGCGCGCGACAGGACGTAGAGAAGCCGCAGTCCCGGCTCTCCGAACCACGACGCCGCCCACGTGCGCGCCATCGCGAGCGCCTCGTCGTCGTAGAGCCCGGTCGTCGCCAGGCGCGCCGCGACGAGGTCGACGAGCGCCGACATCGCTCGATCGATTGGCTCGAGCGGGATCGCGATCGGACCGACGTCGAGAGCGTCGGACACGTCCGGCAGCTCGCGGAACCCCGCCCCGTGCTCGCCGACGTAGATCAGGACGAGTCGGGTCGCCGGCTCGTCGGGGCGCGCGTTGTCGAGGCGCAGGGAGACGCGGTACGCCCGCTCGCTCGCGTGCTCCCATGCGACCTTCGCGACGAGCGGCAGCTCGAAGTCGCCGAGGCCGCGGTAGAAGAGGAACCGTTCGCACTCGAGCATCGAGTCCACGTCCGTCGCCGTCAGGTGCCGGACCTCGATCGCGTTCGCGGCGACCTCGCGCGCGAAGCGCCACGGGTCGTCGCCGCCGACCGGCGGAAGCGCTCGGGCCTCGCCGGCCGCGAGCACGGTGAGCTCGCCTTGGCCGCCCCACGCGATCGAGCCGTCCGCCAGCGGAACCGTCGCGAGAGCGTCCGCGCTCGGAGCGAGCTGGCGCGCGCGCCACACCGAGTTGACGTTCGTCGCGCGCGGGTACCAGTGCGTGATCCGCCCGCGCGGGAACTCGACCGAGAGCATCAAGTGCCACGCCGTCGGCGAGTAGAAGTAGACGACGGGCGTCTCCATCTTCGGCGACGCACCGCTCAGCGCGCCGTCCCTCGTCGCATCGTGCACGAACGCCGGCAGGTCGTGCGTGTCGTGCACGAGCCCGTCGAGCCGAACGCCGGTCGATCCCTGCACCGACGTGAACGTCCCCCACTCGTGGATCGCGTAGCTCTTTCCGTCCCATGCGTTCTCGCCGCCGGGAAGGAGCAGCGCGCAGGTCACCGCGGCGAGAAGGCCCATGTCGGCTCCGACGCGGGCGCGAGGCGCGTGTTAGCGGTCCTCCCAAGGCCAGATCCGATCCGTGGACGAAATCGCGGCCGCGAGCTCCGCGCGCGCTCGAAGGCTCGGAATCTTCCGCGGCTTGAAGCGCGCCGCACGCGCCCAATGCGGCCAGCTCGAGAGCACGCGTTCGTGCCGGCCCTCGGGCGTGTGAACCTGCCGCGCGAGCACGAGCAGGCGCGCTTCGAGCTCGTCGACGGCGCGCTTGGCGCCCCCGGAGACCTGGCCTTCCTCGTCGACGCGCTCGAGCAGCGCCTGTGCCGGTCGTGACAGGCCGTTCCTCTGCCAGGGATCGCGCGCGGTCGCGACGGCCCACAGCGCGTGCCACAGCCGGCGGTGTACGAACGTCACCTTTCCCAGCACGAGCTTGACCATGACCACGTCGCCGTGCGCCGCGAGCGCCTCGCTCGCCGCGAAGATCTCCTTGCCGCGCGGATGCGACCACCACGACCCGGCCGCCGGCTTCCCCGTGACGATCGACACGACGCTCGGAAGGCGCACGTCGGTGAGCAAGAGGAGCCCGGCGCGGTCGAGCTCGCGGACGAGGGCACGTGCGTCCATGGCGGCGGTTGACGTCGAGCGTCGCGCGGGAGTCTAATCCTCGCACATGCACCGCCGCGCCACCTGCCTCGTGGTGCTCGTGCTCTTCGTCGCCGGGAGCGTCGCGAGCACGCTGCACATGGCGCTCGTGCGCCACGCCGTGTGCGGCGAGCACGGCGAACTCGTGCACGCGCCGGAGGCGCTCGCCGCGCCGTGTGATTCGGACGGACACGAGCACCAGCCCGTGTTCACGAGCGACCTGCCGGAGTCATCCGACGGCACGCACGAGCACTGCCCGATCGCGACCAAGGCGCAGGTCCGCGACTTCGCGTGGACGCCCGCGCGCGAATTCGTGCGCGACGTCCGCGTCGCGAGCGCGCGCGCGTGCGCTCCGGCCGCGCCGCGGGTGCCCGCGGTCGCGCAGCTGGCTCTGGCTCCCAAGCACTCTCCGCCGATTTGATCCGGACTGCTCGCCCCTCCGGCGAGCCGCTCCGCGCCGATGCGCGCCCGAGTGCGCGCCTCGCGCTCGTGTTCCGGACCGCGCAACCGCGTCCGGATGTTCTCGCTCCTCCATCGCGAACATCGAACACCGGATCCTTCTCATGCGAATTCCCTTCATCGCGGCGACGTTCGCCGCGCTCTCCTCCCCGGCCGCGGCGCAGGGCGCCGTGTTTCAGACACCGGGAATGCCCTCTTATCCACCCCCGCGCGAAGCCACGACCACGGACGACGGTCAGACGAGCCGCTTTTCGAGCGTCTTCAACCCAGCGTTCTCGTTCATCGTCGACGTCGTCGGTGACTACGTCGACGCCGACGAGTCGGACGGCGACGGTTTCGACCTCGAGATGCGCACGCTCGAGCTGGCCGCGAACTCGTGGGTCGACCCCACGGCCTGGGCCTATTTCGTCGGC
The DNA here is from genome assembly GCA_964592795.1 of uncultured Planctomycetaceae bacterium. Taxonomy (GTDB): domain Bacteria; phylum Planctomycetota; class UBA1135; order UBA1135; genus JANLUN01. The sequence goes on from CAZQHA010000272.1 coordinate 6,305, forward strand.
GCGACCGACGGCGAGAGCCTGGCCATCGAGGAAGCCGCGATCCACTACACGGGGCTGGGCGGCAACTCGACGATCCGCGCCGGGCGGTTCTTCATCGACTTCGGCAAGCAGATGCAGACGCACGTGCACGAGCTGCGCACGATCGA
>CAZQHA010000273.1:0-6410 GCA_964592795.1 uncultured Planctomycetaceae bacterium
GGCTATCCTCGCCGCGGCATCGGGGTCGTCCATGAGCTCTTCGCATCCCATGCGCTCGCGCGGCTCCTGCTGCGCGTGCATCGTGCGCTCGGCGGCGCTCGCCTTCGCGGCGCCCGCCGACTTGCCGAGCGTCGTCGTCGCTCGAGGATTCGATTCGGGCCTCGTCGAATGCGCGAGCGACGGGCCGGCGATCGTCGTGTCGCAGCTCGTCACGGTGCACGGCGCGGCGTGGCTGCGCCTCTCGTTCGGCTCGGTAGAGCTCGGCGGCGCGACGCTGCGCCTCGTCTCCGCGCTCGACGGCGGAGCGCAGGAGCTGTCCGGGCGCGAGTGCGCCGAGTGGCGGAACCGGAGCGCGTACTTCAACGGCGACACGGTGTCGATCGAGGTGATCGGCGAGCCCGGCGGCGGCGCGGTGCGCGTCGTGCTGGACGACGTGCTCGCGGGCCTGCCGAGCTCCGCGCTCGTCACGATCTGCGGCAAGAGCGACGACCGCGTGCCGTCGAGCGACCGCTCGAGCGCGCGCGTCCTGCCCGCGCTCTGCACCGCGTTCCTGATCGACGACTGCAACCATTGCCTGCTCTCCGCGGGCCACTGCGCCGCGCTCGCGTCGGTGGTCCAGTTCAACGTTCCTCCGTCGGGAGCCACGGGACTCCTCGTCCATCCGCCGCCCGAGGACCAGTACGCGGTCGACCTCGCGTCGCTCCAATTCGAGGACGGGGGCGCGGGCGCCGACTGGTCGTACTTCGGCTGCTTTGCGAACCCGAGCACGGGGCTGACGCCGTTCGAGAAGCAAGGGATCGCGCGGCCGCTCGCCGCCAGCGCGCCGCCGCTCGATCCGCCGGCGACGATCCGCGTCACCGGCTTCGGCTCGGATCTCACCCCGCCGGGCGCGAACCACACGCAGCAGACGCACCGCGGGCCGTACGTCGCCGCGAACGGCAGCACGCTCGAGTACGTCGTCGACACGACGCCCGGCGAGTCGGGCGCGGCGCTGTACTGGCAGGAGCAGAGCCTCACGGTCGGAGTGCACACGCACAGCGGCTGCAACGTCGCGCAGTCGGCCGGAAATCAAGGCACCGCGATCGATCGCGCCGCGTTGCAAGCGGCGCTCGGGCGGCCGCTCGGAGTGTGCAGCCCGATCGGCAAGGCGTTCGTCTACTGCGCCGCGAAGCAGAACTCAGAGGGTTGCGTGCCCGCGATCTCGTTCAACGGCGCGCCGAACGTGAGCGGCGGAGCGGGGAGCTTCACCCTGTCGGCGAGCCTCGTGCTCAACAATCAGCTCGGACGGCTCGTCTACGGCGCGGGACCCGCGAGCACGCCTTTCCAAGGCGGCCTCTTGTGCGTCGCGCCGCCGATCGTCCGAGCGCACGGCCAGCGTTCCGGCGGGAACTTGCCGCCCCTGGATTGCTCGGGAACCTACACGTTCGACATGGGGGCTTGGATCGCGTCGGGCGTCGATCCGCGACTCGTCCCCGGCGCGACCGCGTGCGCGCAGTACTGGTCGCGCGATCCCGGCTCGCCTATACATCCGATCGGCTTGACCGACGCCGTCCAATTCACGATCGGTCCTTGATAAGGAAGTCCTGGCGATGCTGAACCTCCTCCTCGCGCTTTCGCTCCTCGTCTCCGCGCCGTCCGAGGATCCGCCCGACACGAAGCGCGTCGAAGCGACCGTGGCCGAGCTCGACCGGGCGTTCAAAGGGGGCAAGGCGGAAGACAAGATCCGCGCGATCCGCGCCGCGATGGAAGTCCCCGACGGCAAGGTGATCGAGGGGATCGCGCGCGGCCTCAAGGACGACGACCCGACCGTCAAGCGCGGGACCGTCGAGGCGCTCGGCCGCATGCGCCATCCGGCCGCGCTCGAGACGCTGCACGGTTTCGTGCGCGGCTCACGCGCGTCGCTGCAGAAGGACGAGGAGCTCTTCCCGGCGACGCTGCGCGCGATCGCGCGCCACGGCGATCCCACCTCGATCGACATCCTGGTCGACGAGCCGTTCTCGCAGCGCAACTACCCCACGATCCGCGCGCGCATCCTGGGCCTGGGGAACATCCGCTCGGAGAAGTCGGTCGAGGCGCTCTTCGGGCTCATTCAGAAAGTCGGGGTCAATGCGGTCGACCGGCACATGGACGACGTGCGCCTCGCGCTCGTCAAGCTCACCGGCGTCGATCAGGGCAAGAACCCCGAGCTGTGGGCCAAATGGTGGCGCGAGCAGAAGAACTACAAGCTCCCCGAGATCATCCCCGAGCTGAAGCGCGTCGATCGCGTCGCGTGGAACGAGTACTGGGACATCCATCCGCCGAAACGCGATCGCGCGAACGGCGACAAGAAGAGCGAAGAGAACTAGCGCGCGCTCACGCGCGCACGAGCTGCGCGCGCAGGACCGCGAAGTAGCTCCTCGGCGAGCACACGAGCTCGCGGTACGTCTTCCGGCCGCAGACGACGTCGGTCATCGCTTCGGAGAGCGCCGCGCCGCTGCGATCGAAGAGCCGACCCGCGATCCGCGGCCGACGGTAGAGCAGGCTCGCGAGCGCGCGCGCGACGCGCAGCTCGGGGAGCACGTCGCGGCGAAGCCGCGACACGTAGCTCTGGCACGCGCGCTCGGGATCGAGCCGCGCGTCGAGGATCGCCTCGGCGGCGGCGAGGCCGCTCTGCATCGCCCATGAGATGCCCTCGCCCGTGACCGGGTCCGCCAGTCCCGCGGCATCGCCCGCGAGCAGCACTCGACCGCGCGCGAGCGTGCGGCGCGGAGCGATCGGGATCACGAAGCCGTGCTCGTCGCCCGGAGGAAGGCCGTCCAGGTAATCGTGCAGCGCATCGCGCAGCCCACCGCTCCTCCGGCGCATCGACAGCACGCCCGCGGAGAGGTGCGCGCGCTTCGGGAACATCCACCCGTAGCCCGCTGGCGGCGTTCCCAGGTCGAACCGCGCGATTCGCGCGCGCGCGTCCGCGAGCTCCGTCTCGATCGCCGCGACGGTCGCGAGCGGCTCGCGCCAGCCCGCCAAGCGCGCGGTCCGGCCGAGCGCGCCGTCCGCGGCGATGACGAGCCGCGCGCGCAGCGGACCGGTCGAGGTCTCGAGCGCGACGTGCTCGTTCGACGGCGTGATCGCCCGGAGCTCGCACGGGGACAGGAGCCGCGCGCCCGCTCGAACCGCGGTCAGCGCGAGCGCGTGGTCGAGCTCGGAGCGCATCGTCATCACGACGATCGGATCCGCGCGCTCGACACGGAAGGACGCGCGTGAAGCGAGCGCGAGCTCGATCGCCCGGCACTCGGCCTGCGCCGGCAGCTCGAAGCCGGGCGGCAGGAACCGCAGCGCGCGCCGCACGACTCCGCCGCCGCAGGTCTTGTAGCGCGGCAGCGCCTCCTTCTCGATCAGCGCGACGCGCGCGCCGCCGCGCGCGAGGCGCTCCGCGGCGATCGCGCCGCTCGGTCCGGCGCCGACGATCGCGACGTCGAATCCTTCATTCACGCGGCCGGCGTTCGCGCTCCAGCTCGCGCGCGAACTCGATTTCTTCCTTCAACGTGTCGCGTGCGAGCTTGGGCGATTCGTCGGGGTTCAGGCAGAAGAGGTCCCACGCTTCGCCCTTCACGCCCCATTGGCGCACGTGCCAGTTCCCCTGCGGCGAGCGCTCGAGCGGGAACGCGACGCAGCGCCAGGGCTTGTACTTCCACTTCTCGCCTTCCGCCGCGCCGAGCTTGTGCAGCACGCAACCGTCGTTGTGGAACACGCACCAGCCGCCGACGACCGCGAGCGAGCGCAGCCCTTCCTTCCTCCGGTTCGTGAGGTAGCCCTGGTTCTCGACGCGCTCGCGCGCCTCCGGCCGCAGGTGCGGCAGGATCTTCTCGAGGTTCTCGTCGATGCGCCGCGCTTCGCTCGCCTCGACCGGCGGGCGGCCGTTCCTGCAGCAGATGCCGCCGCACGTGGGGAAGACACACTCGAAGCGCGCGGACTCGAGGCCCTCGATCTCGAGCGGGTTCAGCGGATCCGACACGCGTAGATCACCTTGTCGTCGCCCACCGCGTAGAAGTCGCGGATGCGCGCCACCTCGGGACAACCGTACTTCTCGTAGAACGCGCGCGTCTTGTCGTACGACGACTTCGACGCGGTCTCGATCATCATCATGCGGCCGCCGTCGGCGCGGATCGCGTCCTCGGTCGCGCGCATCAGCTTCTGGCCGACGCCGGCGCCGTGCAGCGCCGGATCGACGGCGATCCAGTAGAGATCGAAGACGCCGTCGGTCATCGGCGTCGCCCCGAAGCACGAGTAGCCGACGGCGACGCCGTCCGCCGGGCGCTCGGCGACGAGGAATCGGTAGCCCGCCGACTCGGGCGAGTCGATCAGCTCGAGCGCGACGGCCACCTCCGCCTCGCGGAACACGCCGGTCGCGCGCAGGATCGCCTCCAATCGTTCGCGGTCGGCGCGCCGCAGCGCGCGCAGCCGAACCTCGCCGATCCCGATCGAAGGAGACTTCACGTCAGATCCCGTGGCGCTCGCGCGCGCCCGAAACGATGCGCGCGACGAGCTCAGCGTAGGGGAGTCCGCTGCGCTCGGACAGGATCACGATGTCGCCGGTGACGGGATTCAGGCCCGGCAGGGGATTCGCCTCCAGGAACCGAGGCTCCCCGCGCGCGTCGAGCCGCACGTCGATGCGCGAGACGTCGCGGCACCCGAGCGCGCGGTGCGCGGCCAGCGCGACCTCCTCCGCGGCGCGCACGACGCCCGGCGCGACGCGCGGCGGCACGAAGTACTCGACCTCCGCTTCCCAGTTGCGCTTGACCTCGAGCGAGTACACGAACTCGGCGACGCGGTCGATCTTGGGGGCGATCTCCATCGCGGAGATCACGCGCGCGCCGTTCCCGGTCCCGAGCACTCCGACGGTCATCTCGACGCCCGGGCAGAACTCCTCGACGAGCACGGGCTGCTCGTAGTCGCGGAGGAGCCGCTCGACCTCCGCGCGCACGGCGGCGACGCTCGTCGCGCGCGAGCGCTTGCGGATGCCCATGCTCGAGCCTTCGAAGAGCGGCTTCGCGATCACGGGCAGCTCGAGCGGCAAGTCTTCGGCGTGCGCGGCCGAGTCGACGACCGCGAAACGCGGTGTCGGCACGCCGAACGAAAGGGCGATGCGCTTCGCCATCGCCTTGTCGAGCGTCGCGGCGAGCGTCAGCGGATCGCTGTGCGTGATCGGGATGCCGAGCATCTCGCACACGGCCGGCACCTGCGCCTCGCGCGAGCGCGTGCCGAAGCCCTCCGCGAAATTGAAGACGAGGTCCGGCGGGTCCGCGAGGACGCGCTCGAGGAAGCGCCGCCCGCTGCCGTAGCCGCTCGCGCGGTGTCCCTGCGCTTCGAGGACACGGACGATCGCTTCGACCGTCTCGGCGGAGTCGAACTCCTCGAAGCGATCGTCGGGCCCGTCGCCGTGGACACGGTGCTCCGGCTTGAGATCGAAGGCGATGCCGATGTTCATCGGGTCGAAGTGAGACGGCGGCGCGGCGGCGTGCGCGCCGCGCCGCCGCATCTCAACTTGGATTCGCTCGCTTCAGTCGATCTTCACGGGAGTGGCCGCGGTGGACCCAGCCGCTCTTGCCGACCGCGGGCTGCCCATCGGCGTTCACGCGCGCGGCCCCGTGGCCGTTGCCGTTCGAAGCCGTTTGCCCGTTCCCACTCTCCGGCTCGCTCGGCGGCGGCGGAACCTTCATCTCGCCGTCGCGCGGCAGTCGGCCGCGGCCGGCGAGGAGTCCCGCGCGACCCGCGGGCTCGTGGTACTCGAAGATCTTGCCTTGGAAGTTGCGCAGGATCGCGCGCTTCTTCTTCGCGTCGTGGTGCAAGAGGTACTGCGGCGCGATCGGGATCTTGCCGCCGCCGCCCGGCGCGTCGATGACGAACGTCGGGATCGCGAGCCCGCTCGTGTGCCCGCGCAGGCCCTCCATGATCTCGAGGCCCTTCGAGATCGGCGTGCGGAAGTGCTCCCCGCCGCGGATCTGGTCGCATTGATACAGGTAGTACGTGCACAGGCTCTTGATCGTCGCGACGTCGTCGTTGACGCCCTTTAGGAGCACCGCCTGCTTGTTGAGCGGAATCCCCGCGCGCAGCAACCGGTCGCACGCCTTCGCCGCGTCCGGTGTCAGCTCCGCCGGATGGTTGAAGTGCACGTTGATCCAGAGCGGGTGGTACTTCTCGAGCATCGCGATCAGCTCGTCGCCCTCCTGCCCGAACATCCGTTGGGGCAGCGACACCGGCACACGCGTTCCGATGCGGATGATCTCGAGGTGCGGGACCGCGCGCAGCTTGGAGAGGATGCTCTCGAGCTTCTTCGTCCCGTACGTCAAGGGATCACCGCCCGACACGACGACGTCGCGCACCTGCGGCGTGCGCGCGATGTACTCCACCATGGCGTCGATCTCGACGTCGGG
>CAZQHA010000274.1:0-6406 GCA_964592795.1 uncultured Planctomycetaceae bacterium
AAGAGCTCTTCACCGCGCAGCTCGGACTCCGACGCGAGCCGCGTGTCCAAGCGGCCGCTCGGCGAGAGCTTCGGCGCGGGCGGGAAGTCGATCATGTTCTGCATCTGCGCCATCAGCGCGACCTGATTCGTGCGATCGGGCAGGAAGACACCCTTGCGCGTCGCGGAGACGTGGTCGCCGTTGAAGTACGCGGTGCGCTGCTCGAACTCGGTGAAGTCCTCGACGCTGCGCAGCGAGCGCTTGCTGCCGTGGATCTGCTGGTTGAAGAGGCCGCGCAGGCTCGTGGTGTCGAGTCGGAAGCGGTTCGCCTGCGGCCGTACGTCGGGCGTCAAGTGGAACGCGGCGTTCGTGTGGAAGTTCGAGTGGCAGTCGAGGCACGCGATGCCCAAGCTCTGCTCCTCGACCTTGCGGTCGTCGGTCTGATTGAACTCTTCCTGCGGCTGTGGGGTGAGCAGGAGGCGCAGCCCTTCCATCTGCACCGGCGTGATCTTGCCGTTCATGATCGCGAAGAAGTTCTTGATCGTGAGCAGCTTGCCCTGCGACACGTCGCCGAGCTCGGGGTGGTTCTGCAAGAAGATCGGCGGCGGGAACTCGGGCGTCAGGTGGTCGGGGAAGTCGAAGTCGACGTCGAACCGCTGCAGCTCGCGCTCTTCTTGCCGGCGGATGTCCGCGATCGCGACCGCGGGGAACACTTGTCCGCCGACTTCGTGCTTCACGTGCGGCAGCGAGCGGAAGCCGACCGGGAACAAGTCGCGTTCCTTGATCTCCGACGGCGACAGGCTCGCGAGCGCCTCCCACGTCGCGCCGCGGGCGAGACGCACGCGAACCCCTTCCTGGACCGCCTTGCGACCGCCCGACATCATCACGTTCGCGAGCGGGCGATCGGAGAGGTCGTACCGTGTCTCGAGCACTTCGCGTTGCCGCGCCATCACGCCCTCGCGCGCGGCTTTGTCGTCGCGGATCACGGTCGGAAGGTCGCGGTTCGACACCGTCGGCCGATAGATGCTGCGCTCCGCGTCGATCAGGTCGCCGCGCTCCGCGTCGATCTCACGGGTGTCGCGGTCGACCGGAGCCGCGGCCGGTTGGGCGGTCGGCGGCTCGACGTGAGGGACGTGCACGTCCTGACGATCGTCGGGCTCGCTCTGCCGTCCCTTGTCGAAGGACGCCTTGCGCGTCTCCATCGCGAGCTTCGACTCCGGCGAGGGAACGCCGGTCTCGACGGGCTTGGCTTCGGAGGCGGATCGCGGAGCGACGTTCGCGCTCGCCGGGATGGCCTTTCCCGACGCGGGGTGCTGGGGAATCTCTGCGGCGCCCGATTGCTGCGTCGGCTCGGAGAACGCGGACGAGCACGAAGAGGCGACGAAGTAGGCGGCGAGCGAGGAAACGCTCACGACGAGGACGATGGCTGCGGGACGCATGGGACGCTTCTCCAGATTTCAAAGACGCTCGAAACTCGAAACGCGGGCGCGCCGCGCTCATCGTCCGCGGAAGATGAGCGCGTCGCGTAGCGTCATCTCCGTTCTTCACCCATCCGACCCGTGTCGGCCCCCGTGTCGAGCTTCTTGACGAGGCTCTTCGCGTGGCGCAGGTGCGCGATCACCGTGCTCTGACCTTCGGCGAGCACGTTCTTCAAGTCGCTCGACGCGTGCCGCTGGAAGACCGTCAGCATGTCGTTGGCCTTCATGTGCTCGCCGACCATCATGCCCATGTAGCACTTGTCGAACTCGGCGCCGGACTTCTGCTCGAGCTCGCGGCGCGCCGAATCCAGACACTGCTTGCCGAGCTCCTGGATCAACGCGACGTGATCGAGCTGCTCGTTGCTGAATCCCGCCTCGCGCGGGCGGCTGTCCATGTCGCGTTCGCGGTCGCGATCGCGCAGATCGTCCGGGTTCCTCGTGTCGCGGTCGCGATCGCGATCGGTCTGCGTGGAGCCGCTGCTCGCCAGGGCCGGCGCGAAACCCGCCGCCGTCGCGAACGGCTGGAGCTTCTGCGCCATCTGCCGGTGATCGTCGATCATCTTCTGGGCGAACTGCTTGACCTCGGAGTCTTGCGCCTTCTGCTGCGCGATCTGCGCCAAGACGATCTCGTTGTGGCTGTCGACCGCGAGCCAACCGGCGAGCAGACCGTCGCCTTTGGTCGCGCGCGTCGTCGACATGTTGGGCGACTCGGCGCGCTGTCGCTGGGTTTGATTCGGGTTGTCCTGCTGTTGGACGAAGAAGGAAGGAACCGTGAGGAGACAAAGAGAAAGGAGACGCATGATGACGATACCTGTGCTGGCTGCATTCGAACGTGGGCTCGTGCCGGTCACGGAGCCTCGGCGGCAGCCGTCTCAAAGCTCATGCCCGTAGGGGCGTCGCATCTCGGTAGTCGAGAGCGGCAGAGTGCTCACTCGGCGAGCCGTTGAAATGCGCGAACGGCTCGGAAGGCGCTCGGCGCGAGCGGGCGCGCGCGGATCACGCGGCGCACCGCGCGACCCGCGATGGATTGTAGAAAGCACGAGCGCCGCTCTCGCGATGCGCTCAATCGTCGAGTTCGACCGTTCCCGACATCCGCTCGCGCTTGACGCGTGCGGCGTCCTCCTGCGTGCGCACGTCGTATTCCTCCTCCGGCGGCGGCAGCTGCGCGGGCAGGCCCAGCCACTCGAGCCCGAGCTCTCGCGCCCACCCCGTCGTGTGGTAGAGGTGCTCGTCCTCTTCCTCCTCGACCTCCTCGTACGCCGCGCTCAGCACGCGCTGCTCGTCTTCCGAGCCGCTCTCGGCGAGCTCACCGATCCGCTCCCAGTTCGCGTGATCCTTGGTTTCGGCGTGGAGAACGCATTCCACCGCGACGAGCTCGGCCGCAGCGGCATCGTCGCCGGCGGCCGCCAGCTCGATGGCCTTGACGAGCGACTTGCCGATGTGGCGAACGACCTTCCGTCCGGGCGTGTCGCGGTCGGGGTCGAGCTCGAGCTCGGTCAAGACGCGGCGCAACGTCTCGACGTGACGCTCGGTCTGCTCGAGGTATTCCTCGAACTCCTCGCGCAAGTCCGCGTTCTGCACGCACTCGAGCGCGGCCTTGTACACGTCGACTCCTCCGATCTCGGTCTCCAGCGCTTGGTACAGGAGATCGCTCCGCGGCGTCGGTTCTGCTTGCGTGCGGCGGTTCGTCGACTTCGATTGCGTCTTCTTCATGGTGGCTCGCTTCTTTCGGTGAGGGGTACGTGCGGGTCTGACGATTCGCGCGTCGGCAAGTTGCGAGCCACCGGGCGCACGGCGCGGAGTTGCGAAACGTACTGAATCGATGCGACGGAAGTTCGCGCAGCTCGCGTCGCGGCCCGTCACTTGAATGCTCTCGCCGCCGCGCGAGCGGCGCGTTCAAGCATGACCACGATGCGCAGAGCAACGCGGAAGAACAGCGGATCGAGGCGTGATCGGCATGTTGAGCGAGTACCTTCTCTCATCCAAACGACACGCGCGGTGATTCCGCGGTACGGAGAATTACGATGACTCTCTTTTTCAACGACGAGCGTTCGGGCGGGTCCGATGGCGGTCGATCCGGTTCGAGCTCAGGCGGCAGGTCCGGTTCGAGCTCAGGCGGATCGAGCTCGCGATCGAGCGGCGGATCCTCGTCGCGAGGCGGCTCCAGCCGCTCGCGCAGCCGGGGCGGCAGCAGCCAATCCGCGAGCAGTCGCGGCGGCAACAGCGGCGGCGGATCTCGTTCGGGCGGCAACAACGGCGGATCGCGTTCGGGCGGCAACGGCGGCGGATCGCGCTCGGGCGGCAACCGAGGCGGGGGCGGCCGTTCGGGCGGCTCGCGATAGCTCTCTCGATCGGCGGACGGGTAGCGCGTTCGCCGCGAGGCTCACTGGTTGAGCGTCGCACCTGCTGCGGGCTGATTTGGAACGGCGGCACTGCAGCAGGTGTGACCTCTTGACGGACGGGTGCTCACCGCGGTTCCGCGAACGAAAGCAACGACCATGGCCAAAGATCCGCAACACGAGCGCAAGCTCACGCCGCCGGACGACGACAGCGATCGGTACAACCGGACGATCGACCCGGCGCGCCAGAACAACCAAGGCAATCAAGGCCGGCAGAGCGGAGCTCCAGGCAAGTTCATCGGCGTCGACGACGGGCGTCGCGTCGGACAGAAGCCCGGATCGACCGGCGGTCTGCACGAGCAGCAACGGCAAGGATCCGTGGCTCCGCGGGAGGGCCCCGAAACGAAATCCGAGCCCGAAGCGGAGCCCCGCCGGGGCGCGGAGTGATCAGCGCGCGCTGGCGCCGCCGCGCCGGTACTTTTCGTCGTCGGCGCGCAAGCTCGCGTCGAGCGCGAACGTCCCGAAGGGAATCAACGACGCGATCGCGATGCGACGCGCCCAAGGCATCGGCTTGCCGCGCGTTTTCATCGCGCGCCAGGTGAGCCACGCGAGCGCGATGAACAAGAGCCCGTGCACGAGCCCGACGATGCGAACGGCGAGCGGCATGCCGGCGAAGTACTTGAGCGGCATCGCGACGAAGAGCAGGAGCACGTAGGAAAGCCCCTCGAGAAACGCGACCGAGCGCAGCTGTGCCGTGGGCGTGTCGAATCGAAGGAGGCCGTTCCGCATCCGCACACGATTTCAGTTCGTGAGCGAGATGTCGAGAACGGGATCGTCCTTCCCGGTCACCGTGAGCGCGCGCCGGTGCGGCGCGTGTCCTCCCTCGAGCTCCAGCGGCGCGCCGATGAGCAGCTCGTGCTCGCCGACGGGAACGATGGGGAAGGAGAACGACCCGTCCGCGGCGAGCTCGCGGATCGCCTCCAACCGGCGCTCGCCGAAGTCGAACTCGAGAAGCACGCCGTCGGCGCGCGCGATCGCGACCGCCAGGTCGCGACCTTCGTGGCCGCGAACTCGTCCTCGAATCGGTACGGCCGGCACGAGCTCGAAGCGCAGCGAGTGCTCGCCCGCGTTCACGCGCACGAGCCCGGTTCCGATCGGGAAGAGGATGCGGCCTTCGCCGTCCTTGCCTCGGGCTCCGAACCAATAGTCGCCCTCGTCGAGCGTGATCGACTTCGGGTTCTCGCGCATGGTCGTGAGCGAGAACGTGAGCAGCCCTTGCTCTTCGCGGGAACCGCCTCCGCCGGAGGAGAGTCCGAAGCCGAGCTCGCGTGGCCAACCGCCGAGACGCATCCATTCGCTCGCCGGCGGGAGCACCGGGGCGTCGATGCGCGCCCCGTCGTTCCGCTCGATTCGTCCCTGCAAGAACGCGAAATCGGCGACCTCGACGCCGCGAGCGCTCACGTCGACCGTCACGCGCACGCACCGTTCCGATGTGACGCGCACTTCGACGTCCTGACGACCGGCGTCGATGCCGCGGACCCATTGCTCGGCGTACTTCTCGTTCGGCCGGACGAGGAGGTCGTAGCGACCGGGCGCCAGCCCGGGCACCTTGAAGGCGCCGCCGGTCTTCGCTTTCGCGAAGTACGGCCGAGTCCCTCCGGGTACCCGACACGAGGACTCGACGAACGAGGTGATCGAGCCGTCGAGGCCGTTGCCGTCGGCATCGATCAGCCGACCGCGGATCTCGAGCGTCGGCGCGATCGCGAGCTCGGTGACGAGCGGCTTGTCGGCCTCGAGAGTCAGCTCTCGCACGCCCAGCCGGGTGGCGTCGATGGGAGCGAACATCCCGTTCCCCTCGGTGGCGACGGCGCGCACGCGCAGCGAGGGTGCGTCGGCGGCGAACTCCAGTTGGAACCGCCCGCCGTCGAACGGCTGCAGCTGCGGCTGGAACAGCGGGTCGGAATCGCACCCTGGGTGTCGGAGCGCGACCCAGCCGTTCGTCACCGATGCGCCGCTCTCGTCTCGGACCGTTCCTTCGACGCGGAACGTCGACGGCAGCACCGCTCGCAAGGAAAGCTCGCCGCCGGGCTCGACGAGGATCGGCTCACCTTCGACGACGTCGCCGAGCACGAGCGTTCCGCCCCGCGCGCGCTCGCCGGTGAAGCGCGGCGCGGCGCTTTCGTTCGATGGACGCACGGTCACCGCCAATCGGTGCTTCGCGCAGACGCTGTCGAACGTGACGAGCCCGCTCGTGGCGCTCTCGCCGAGGAGCCGCATCGTGAAGTACTCGTGAGACTGGATACCGATTCGGCGCTGCGGCTCGACTCGGGCAAGCTCGACCTGCACGGGGGCGTGAGCGCGCGGCTTGCCGCGCGAGTCGAAGACCGAGACTCGCAACGTTCCCGTCGGCGCCAGCACGACCCGCATCGGTTCGAACGTCCCGTCCTGTCGCGGAGCCGGACGCTTTGCGTCGATCAGCGTGTATCCTTCGCGAATCACCTCGAGATTCGCGAACGGCGGCGGAGCCGCGATCGCGAAGCTCCCGTGTTTGTCCGAGGTCACTTCACTGCGCCCCTCCTCCGCGACGAAGGTCAGCAGGACGTCGGGCAC
>CAZQHA010000275.1:0-6394 GCA_964592795.1 uncultured Planctomycetaceae bacterium
ACACGTCTGAACTCCAGTCACTGGAACAAATCTCGTATGCCGTCTTCTGCTTGGTCGGGCCAGGAGACGAATCACACGATCGAGTCGCTGCGCGCGTTCGTCACGTTGATCGAGCCCGCGGCGAAACCGCGTTGACGCGCGCGCCTCACGCCGGAGGCTCGCCCGGGTACGGCGGCATCTCGGGCTCGAGGTCGACGTGCACCGCGTCCGCGACGCGGTTGATGTAGTTGAAGTAGCCGATCACCTGGATCGCGTCGTGGATCGCGACGTCGTCGAAACCGGCGGCGCGCAGCGCGGCGACGTCCGCCGCGCTCATCTCCCACGGCCGCTGCGTCAGCTTCTCCGCGTACTCGCAGAGCGCACGGTCCGCCGCGTCGAGCTCCGCCTTCCGCCAATCGTCGGCGATGGCGGCGACGAATCGCTCGCGCTCCGCTTCGTCCTGGTCGGCGATCTCGGCACGGAGATCCCACGCGTGTGCGTGTATTCAGTAATGGCACTTGTTCGCGCGACTGACGACGACCGCGAGCATCTCGCGCTGACGCCGCGCGAGCCCGGTCTTGCCGAACATGACGGCCAGGTAGAAGCCGATCGACGCGTCGAGCACGGCGGGCTGCGGGCTCATCGCCCGCAAGATCCCGTACACGCGCCCGGCGCGCCGGATCGCCTCGTCGTACGTCCGGCGCAGAGGCCCGCTGGCCTCGTCGGCGGAGTACGTCCGGATCCAAGTCATCGTCGCGCGCCGCTTGCGCGCCTCAGAGCGACTTCTTGTTGAGGTAGAAGTCGAAGCGCTCGTACTCCTTGTGCGATTCGCGCTCCTTGACCTCGTTGACGGTCTTCGGCGGCGGCACGACGACCTTCTCGCCCGGCTTCCAGTTCACCGGCGTCGCGCACACGTTCTGATCCGCGGTCTGCAGCGCTTCGAGGAGGCGCATGATCTCGTCGATGTTGCGCCCGACGTTCATCGGGTAGTAGACGAGCGCACGCACGACGCGCTTGGGATCGATCATGAACACCGCGCGCACGGTCGCCGTCGCCGCGGCGCCGGGGTGGATCATCCCGTACTTCGACGCGACGTCCATGTTGAGGTCGGCGATCAACGGGTAGGGAACCTCGACGTCGAGGATCTGCTTCAGGTTCTCGCGCCACGCGAGGTGGCTGTGGATCGAGTCGATCGAGAGCCCGATGAGCTTCGTGTTGCGGCGAGCGAACTCGTCGTTCTTGCGCGCGAACTCGACGAGCTCCGTGGAGCACACCGGCGTGAAGTCGGCCGGGTGGCTGAAGAGGATGACCCAGCTCCCCTTCTGCCAGTCGGCGAACTGGATCTCGCCGTGCGTCGTCTGCGCCTTGAAGTCGGGCGCGGTGTCTCCGATGCGGGGAATGCCGGTCAAAGTCGTTTCGCTCATGGCGCTGCTCCGTGGGAAATGGGGAGGCTGCTTCGGTTTTTTGGGGCCGCCAGTCTAACTACCGATGCGTGACGGGTCAGCTACCGACCCGTCGCTCGGAGCGCCGTCGGCGACGCGCTGTAACACTTCGTTCCCGCGTCGCTCTTTCGGATGCCCCTTGCGTCGCGGCTTCACCGCGCGCTCGTCGCGCCGCTCACTTCTCCGACCGCGGGATGACGATATGCGGATGCCTCGCCGTCCCTCTTCCCCGCCGGAGTTTCCCGCATGCACTCGAGCTCGACCCTTCGCACGTGCGCCACGATCGCTCTCCTCGCCGGCTTCGCGGCCTGCCAGCGCGATGCCCAGCCGACGCCGTCCAGCGCTCCCGTCGCCGAAGCGCGCATCGCGCCATCGCCGGCTCCGGTCAAGCTCGCGACGCCCGCGCCAGCGGCCACGCCCCCCGCCGCGACGCCCACGCCTGCGAAGCAGGAGTCCGTCGCGGCGCCGCGAGCGTCCGATTCCGACGTCCGGCGCGAGCCGGATCACATGCTGACGCGGCTTCCGCGCGCCACCCTCTTCGTGCTGCGGTTCCCGGAGATCCACCGAGCGGTCGAGTTCGTCCGATCGTCGCTCGCGGAGTCCGTGCTCGCGGATCCCCGCGCGGCCGCCGATGCCGCGCGCAGGTTCGCCGGCATCGAATCGGAGATGCGGCGCAACATCTCCGACTACGACGTGCTCCGCGCCGATCTCGCCCGCGTCCGCGGCGATCTCGTGATCGCGCTGACGAGGATCGATCCGGCGGCATTCGGGTCGCGGTCGCCGTCGTCCGTGCCGTTCACGCTCGCGATGATGTTCGATGCGGAAGACGAAGGCGACGCGCTCGACAAGCTCCTCGTGCGCGCGTTCCGCGAGTACGAGGAGAAGAGCGCGCGCCCCGTGACGCGCCAGTCGACCGACGACCGTTCGTGGCATCGCCACATCCACTTCCAGGGCACGTCGATCGACGTCGTTCGCGAGGACGACTTCTTCCGACTGGAGCTGTCGGCCGCGCCGAGCGCGCGCAAGGCCGACGCGATCCTGCCTGCGCTCGCGCGCGAGGACTCGTTCGCGTCGACGGTGCTCGCGCGCTCGCTCACGCCGAGCACCGCAGCGACGCCCGCGATCTACCAAGCGCTCGTCCACCTGCAGCCCGCGTGGGATCTCGTGCGGCGGCTGGCGCCGGCCGATGCCCAGCGCGTCATCACCGCCGGCGGATTCGACGGGGTCCAAGGGATCACGATGGAGAGCGTCGCCGGCTCGGACGGCGCCCGCGACCGGCTGACGTGGCACTCCGCGGGCGCGCGCGACCTCATGAGCCGAGTTGCCAGCGCCGGCGCCATTTCGCCGAAGATCGCGGCCGCGGTCCCGGCCGATCACGAGCACGCGCTGCTCGCCGCGATCGACGTTCCGAAGTTGTTCGACGGCGTCGTCGCACTCCTGCCGCGGGTGGAGCGCGAGCTCTTCGAAACCAGCCTGTCGCCGGAGACGGGGAGCGATCCGCGCGCCGACTGGATCGAGAACCTCGGCCCCACGTTCGCGTTCAGCGCGCGCGGCAACCTGCTCCAGCCGGGAGAGGACGGAGTCGAGTTCCTGGCCGCGATCGAGGTGCGCGACGAGGCGCGCCTGCGCAAGCACCTCGATGCGTTCGTCGAGAAGGAGGGCGGCGGCGACATCCGGTCGACCGACTTCGCCGGCGTCCGGATCCACAGCGTGCCGATCGGTCCGCTGCCGGCGCCCGATGGAACGCCGCTCGAGCTGGAGCCGGCGTTCGCGCTCGCGGACGGCGCGTGGCTGATCGGCTCGACGCCCGCGGCGATCCGCAACGCGATCGAGGCACGGACGGAGGAGGACCGCGGGAACACCGCGCTCCGCACGGTCGCTGCCTCGGCCGACGACCAGACGTGGATGCTTTCGTGGTCGCGACCGAGCACGGGTCCGGCGAACCTCGCGACGGCGCGCAAGACTCCCGACGGCTTGGTCTTCGACGCCAGTCACGGCTCGGTGACCGCCGGCATCGGAGCGCTCTCGGTGCTCTCGATCGTGTCGTCCGTCGCGATCCCGAAGCTCATGGCCGCGCGGCTGACCGCGAACGAGGCCAATGCGATCGACACGCTGCGCGACATCGCGCGCGCGCAAGCGTTGCTCCACGCGAACACGACGTTCGACCGCGACGGCGATCGCAAGGGCGAGTACGCGCTGCTCGAGGAGCTGTGCCACGCCGAGCCGCGCGACCACGGCGCCGCGGAGACCGATCCGCCGATGCTCTCGCCCTCCTCGTTCCAGGAGCTTGTCGCCGGCGTCGGCATGCGCGGCGGCTACCTCTTCCGCGTCGACTTGCGCGCGGGCGCCAAGAACTCGGTGTCCGATCTCGTCGCCGCGCCGCGGATCGACACGGATGCGGCGGAGGGACGCTTCGTCGCCTACGCGTGGCCTCTGCACGCGTCCTCGACCGGACAACGCGTCTTCGCCGTCGATTCGAGCGGCGTCGTGTACGCCACGCAGAACAACGCGGCCGAGCAGGCCTACAGTGGTCGCGCGCGTCCGCCGCAGCCCAGCGCGTGGTGTCTCGACGCCACGGACGTGCGCAACCAGTTCAAGCCGGACGTGCACCTGGGCGGCGACGGCGCGAGCTGGCGGCGCGTGGACTGACGCGCGCGCTCGAGATCGGCGACCCCTCTGCGTCGCGAGAGCGCCCGCATGCGCGATCAGTGCTTGGCGCTCGGCGGCGCGGGCAGGCGCACGGGCTCGATGCGAAACACGTTGCCGGCGGTGGTCACGATCGCGCCGGTCACGCGCAGCGCGCCGTCCGCGTCCGCGGTCACGAAGCGTTGCTCGATCAACGTGCCGTCGGGCTGCTGTCGATTCGTGAAACGCAGGACGCGATTCGGGGTGATCGCGAACTGCTGCAGGCGCCGCGGCCTCCAGTCGACCGTCGCCGTGGCGGCGGGCGCGGCGTCGAGCGCCGCGCCGACCCGCAAGAAGCAGCGCAGCGAGTGGTGATCGACCTCGTCCTCGATCGAGCCTCGATCCCAGCCGACGTAGCCGTTGATCGTCCCCGCGAGGTCGCCGTCGAGCGCGCCGCCGTCTCCCGGATCGCCGTCGAGCGAGAGGCTCGAGAAGCCCGGCAACGGCTCGTGAATCCGGTACTGCAACGTCTCGGTCTTGCGCGCGGCCATCACGGACTGCCACACACCGGGCATGGATCCGTCGTGGTTTCGATCGTCCCAGAAGAAGACGGCCGGCAGGCCGAGCGCCTGGAAGGCCGCGTACGTGGGCGGCTTCTCCGGCCAACCGACGACCGTGTCGTTGCGGCCGTTCCAACACGTCAGGAGCGGACGATCGGTCAGCGGGTCCGCGGTCACCAGTGCCGCGAGATCGAGGCGGTCGTACACGCCGACTCGGTCGGTGGTCGAGAGGTTCTGCGCGACGGTGCCCCACAAGAGGTTTCCGTTGCTCGGTTCGATCCAACAGCCGTTCGCGCTGCAGCCGAAGTCGAACTTCGGAATCGTCGCGTGCACCGCCGCGAAGCGTTCGGGGAACCGACACCCCAGGAACACGGATCCGATGCCGCCCATCGAGCCGCCGAGGGCGTAGACGCGCTCGGGGTCGGTCGGGAACGCCGACTGCACGAAGTCGAGCTCGAACATCACGCGTCGCACCGTGTAGTCGACATTGAGGTGCGATGCGTACTGAGCCGTGTCGGGGAACGCTTCGTTGAAGCCGTACCAGAACGTGTTCTCGGGCGCCTGTCCGATCCAATCGTCGGGCATGAGCTGCACGAACTCGGGCATTCCCGCTTCGGGCGGCAGCCGGAAGCTCGAGCCGCGCGCGTGGAGCTTCAGCAGCACGGGCCGCGGTCCGCCGCCGCCGGCGGCGTTGTAGACGACGCGCAGGTTGAAGCCGCGGCTCGGCCGATTCCACATCGCCGCGGCGTTCGGCGTGTCGCGGTCGGAAACCCAGTGCACGTACTCCCGCGTGCTGCCCGCGATCGTCTGCAGCACCGGCCGCGGAGTCGCGACCGTCTCCGCGAGCGGCACCGTCGTCGCGTTCGAACCGGGAACGACGGCGGCGTTCTCGACACCGCCGACGACGGCGGTGACGGCGTAGTGCGCGTCGCCCGACTCCGCGACCGTGTGCACGAAGAGACCGGCGTTCGGCGCGAGCGGCGCTCCCAAGTCGACGATTCGAAAGAACGTCGGCGTGCCGGTCAGTCCCGTCACGCGCACGTTCTCGCTCGTCCGATCATCGACCTCGCCGAGGCGGTCGGCCGAGGCGAGATCGGCGCTCGTCGTGATCGGCGCGGTGCTTCGGTACACGCGATAGCGCACGTTGCTCTGCCCGATCTCGGTCCAGACCAGGAAGACCTGGCCGAAGCGCTCCTCGACCGCGAGCCCGCCGGCCTGCGATTGGGCGAAGGCGGCTCGAAACAGCACCGGCAAGGTCGCGGCGAGAAGCACGGCACGGATGAGCGTTCGGATCATGTTGCACGGATCTCGAAGGACCAGCCCCTGGAGCAGCACCCGAGGATTCCAGCTAGGACGAGACGGTTCCCGCACAAGTTCCGCTCCTGTGACGCGTCACTCGGTGATGCCAACGCGAGCGCGCGACTAGCTTTCGACCCACGCGGCGAGCGCACGCGCATGACGTCCCTTCGTCGTCGCCAAGGCGCGGCAGGCGCTCGCCTGTTCGTGATCGCCCGTCGCGAGGAAGTGGTTCGCGTACTCGAGGTACCAGCGCTCGACCGTCCGCTCGGACTCGAGGCAGAGGCGCAGTGCGAGCGACCGTCCTCCGAATCGCGCCGAGAACGCGATGCAGCGCGCGATCGCGGAGCGCCGGAAGCTCCGCGACTTGGCGCGCAGTCCGAGCGCGGTCATCACGCGCCGCAGCGCTTCGATCTGGTCGCACTCCTCCTGATGGAACTGCGCGAGCAGGTCGGAGAGCTCCGGGTCCGAGAGGCGCCGCGAGAGCGCGCC
>CAZQHA010000276.1:0-6379 GCA_964592795.1 uncultured Planctomycetaceae bacterium
CGTCGCGGGCGCTCGCGCAAGGCCGCCGAGCGGCACCGGCGCGTGGCGGAGCGTTCCTCGAGCGAATCGTTTCACGTTCCGGGGATCCTGGAGGAGGACGCGGAGCTCGAGCTCGTGCGCTTCGAATGCTTCGCGGGGCGCGCGCTCGATCCGCTCGAGGACCGCGCCGCGCTCGCGCAGGCCGGACGAAATCTGGCGCACTTCCAACGATCGTCGCCCGCCGGCGACCTGCCCACGCATTCGTGGCAGGACGAGCTCGCCGCGCTCGAGCGCATGTCCGTCACCTGGCGCCGCGACGTGGGTGAGCTCCCCGAAGGGTGGAGCGTAGAGCTCGAACGGCTGCGCGAATGGGAGCCCGGCGACGTCGAGCCGACGACGTGCGCGCACGGCGACCTGCACGACGGTCAGATCCTCGTCGGCGAGCGCACGCTCGCGCTGATCGACCTCGATCTGGCTCGGAGCGCGGAGCGCGAGCTCGACCTCGGCAATCTTTGCGCGCACGTCTACTTGAGCGAGCTCAAGCGAGCGCTGCGCTCTCCGAATGATGCGGCGCGCGCCGCGGAGGACGCGCTCCTCTCGGGGTATCGCGCGGCGGGCGGGGCGGGCGTTCCGGCGGCGCTGGCGCGCTACAAGAGCTCGACCGCGCTCCGCCTCGCGCTCGTGTACGGAATCCGACCGAGATGGGCGCATCTGTCGGCACCGTTGGTCTCCCTGTCGCGCCGCTTCGCGGCGGAGCCCTAGCGTGCCTTCGCGAGCGATCCTCCGCGCCGTGTTGATGGCCTGCCTCGCGTCGTACGCCTTCGCGCAGAGCCTCGATCAGCTCAAGGTCGGCCACTGGGTGGAAGCGAAGGGCGAGATCGTCCGCAAGGGCGTCTTCCGCGCTGCGGCCCTCGAGGTGCTGCCTCCCAGCGACGAGGAGACGCTGATCGGAACCGTCGAGGACGTGTCGCGCCGCGACGAGCGCTTCGTGCTGCTGGGGCTGGTCGTGACCTTGAGCGACAAGACCGAGCTCAAGGACGTGGCTCTCGCGGACCTGCGCGGCAAGCGCGTGAAGGTCGAGGGCCACTACCGCGGCGGCGATCGTTTCTCGGCGCGTCAGATCACGACGCGCGGCGAGGGACGCGACCGTGTCGTCGGCCGCATCGATCAGCTCGTCAAGCGCGAGGGCGTCGTCGAAGCGCAGATCATGGGCTTCACGGTCGAGCTCTTCGCGGACGCCAAGTTCGAGAACGAGTCGTCGTTCGAATCGCTGCCACTCGCCCCCGAGGTCGAGTTCGAGACCGCGAGCGGCATCCGACCGGACGACGACGACGACTACATCCCCGGCACGATCCGGCTCTCCGACTCGCTCAGCCTAGGCGGCCTGTTCGAGTACAAGGGCATCCACGAGGACAACTACGATCTCGACGACGCGGATCGGGAAGACGACACCGACCATCGCGTGTCGCTGCGCGCGCAGCTCCTGTGGACGCCGACCGAGGACCTGCACGCGTTGCTCGACGGGCGATTCGAGTTCCAGGACCAGCGCGAGGAGGGCACCGGCCACGATCGAAGCTCCGATTGGCTCGTGAACGAAGCGTGGGTCGGATGGCGCGACATCGGCGACACCGGGATCGAGCTCCGCACGGGCCGGCAGGACTTCGACGATCGGCGCGAGTGGCTGTACGACCAGAACCTCGATGCCGCGCGGCTCATCTGGCGCGGCGAGGCGGCGCGGCTCGAGCTCTCGGCGAGCACGCGGCTCGCCGATGGCAGCGAGCGCGACGAGAACACCACGAACTACATCGCGTACCTCTCGAACAACGACCCCAAGAAGCATCTCGCGGCCTATGCGATCGATCGCCGCGACGATCGCAGCCCGCGCGACTACCCCATCCACTTCGGTGCGCGGGCGCTGGGCGAGTTCCTGCCGGACAACAAGAGCTGGCTCGAGGCCAGCGTGCTGCGCGGGTACTCGGAGAACGTCAACCTCGAGGGCTACGGATTCGACGTCGGCACGACGTGGTCACCGAGCTTCGTGGATCCGGTCTCGCTCACGCTCGGGTTCGCGTACGGATCGGGAGACGACGATCCCAGCGATTCGACCGACGGAGCGTTCCGTCAGACCGGGCTGCAGGACAACAACGCGAAGTTCGCCGGCGTGACTTCGTTCCGTTACTACGGCGAGATCGTCGACCCCGAGCTCAGCAACCTCGCGATCCTCACGGTGGGAATCGGCACGCGGATCGCGCGCAAGACCTCGATCGACCTCGTCTACCACCGCTTCGACCAGGTCGAGGCCGCCGACTTCCTGCGCGATTCCGACCTCGACGCGGACCCGGACGGCGTGCATTCGTACCTGGGGCAGGAGTTCGACTTGATCCTCGGCACCAGGGCCTGGAAGCCGTTCGACTTCGAGTTCGTGCTGGGATGGTTCGATCCGGGCACGGCTTTCCCCGACGGCGACGAAGCCTGGCTCGGTTCGTTCCAAGTCCGCTACCGCTTCTGATTCGAGGGGATCAGCGCAGCGCCGGATCCTGCTTCAAGAGTATCGCGAGCCCCCGACTTCGACTCGTGGGGCGAGAAGCTCTCGGGCGGTTCGAACTGGAGCTGCGCGCGCAGCACGGGCCCCGCCGCTCCGTCGTCGGGCAAGCGGCGCCGGCGGCGACGAGGCCGGCAAGGACCCGGCTGCGCTGTCGATCACCAGGGCACCCACACGGCATTCGACCAGTTGGTGGTCGCCGACGTGCAGAAGTTGGCCGCGGTGTTCCGGTAGAAGAGTTGGTAGTACGCCTGCCCCGGCACGACCTGAAGCGTCGCAGCCGAGACAGTATTCGTCTGCACCGGGTTCGGGTACGTCCACGATCCGTTGGGCGCACCGTTCGTCCCGGCGTTGTGCGCGCCGAAGCGGATCAACTGCCCATCGACGCAACGGATCCCGTCGGCGGCTTGGATGCCGCTTCCCACGTACGCATTGCCCTTGACGAGGAAGCCGAAGCCCACGTAGGCGCTGGCGATGTCCGCGCAGAACGAGATCGTGTCCGGTGTCGTCGTTCCCCCAGCGCGCAACCTGGCTCCATCCGGGTTGAACGAGTTCGCGCAACCGTCAAGGCCACTCGGATTCGGCACTGTGTTCGGTGGAGCGCACGGACACGGAGTCGCCAGCGTTCCATCGCCGAAGCAGAAGGTCGCGTAGTTCTTCGGCAACACACCATCGAGGGCGGTGTTGCCGCCGATGACGACGTTGTATTCGAATTCCGAACAGCTCGCGAAGAGCGGCGGGCTGAAGCGCACCGTAAACGTCCCCGTCGGCACGACCACTTGGTACGCGCCGCCGGGACCGGAGTCATCGTCGCACGTTGGAATTTTCGAGCCGGTCGCCGAGATCGAGAGATCGACGTCCGCGCCGACGACCGGAGCGTTCAGATGATCGCGGATCGTGCCCGACAGGACGACGCCGGAGACAAGGTTCACAATGCCGAGGTTCGTCGCGCCGCTCACCGTTTGCGGACCGACGAGACCGGCAACGAGCTGTTGCGCGAACGGCGGGCAGAACTCGAACGTGAAGTTGCCGGCCGGTATCAGCGTGTCGACGAATCCCGAGGCGTTCGTGTTGTCACCGGGTGTGTAGAGCTGCGTGCCCGAGCTCCATTCGTGCACGTCGAGGTCGCAGTTGTCGATGGGTAGGTTGCCCGGTCCGCGCACGATCGCCGTCAGCAGGAACCCTTGTTCCAGGTTGACGATGCCCAGGCTAGTGTTGCTGAACAGGCTCAGCTCGAGCGCCTTCGGCGCGAGCGTTTGACCGACCACGCTCGTCGTGTCGAACCGCAGCTCGATCGGACCGAGCGGCACGGCGAGGCTGAAGTTGCCGGTTGCGCTGCTCGTGTCGTTGAGCAGGTCGATGTTGTTGCCAAACACGTCGATCACGTCGATGTTGACTCCCGCAACGCCCATCGCGCTGGGATCGCGGAGCTGGCCTGAGATCGACACTCCGTGCGTGAGCCCGACGTTGCCCATGTTGGCGGTGCCGCTCACCACGATCGGCTCGACCGTCGTGACCAGATCGGTGCTCGCCGGCGGCGCCGGCGGATTGAAGATGATGCGGTAAGTACCCGCGGGAATCGTGACGTGGAAGAATCCGTTCGCGTCCGTGCCGTCGTTGATCAGCGTCGGGTTTCCGCCACCGCCCAGGTTCTCGGCGTCGATGTTGACGCCCGCGACTCCCTGGCCGAGATAGTTGACACAGCGGCCGTCGAGGAAGTCCGCGCGCGCAAACGAAGTGAGTGCGACGAGGACGGCGAGTTTCGAGACCTGGCGAAGTGTGATCATCGGAGTGCCGGGTTTGTGGAGGAGGGGATGACGCCGCAGCGGCCAAACGCCTGGACCGCGGGCCAGGCGCTCAGATTACATAGGGCCGTAGGAGCGGCGGATCGAATCCCTGCGCGACCGGATTCCACCAAGATCCGGATGGAGGCCCGGAGTACCTGAGCAACAATCCGACCTCGTGTTCGCTTCTGACGCGGACGTCAGCGCAGCACCGGATCGTCCCTCACGCGCACGCGTGCCGACACGGGCAGATGATCGCTGCCGATGTCCGGTCCGACCCAGCGGTCGAGCACCGCGATCCCCGGCCGCACGAGGATGTGGTCGATGTCGAGCCAGCGCCCGGGCAGCTCGAGCGGCGGATTCCACGTCGGCAACCGGCCGAAGCCTTGGCGCGAGTCCGTGAGCCCGGCGCGCTCGACGAAGTCCTCGAACGCCGGCGAGTAGAGCGTCACGTTGAGATCTCCGAGCACGATCGCGTCGTCGCGCCACTTCGTATTCGTCGCGACGTACTCGAGCGCCGCGTTGCGGTTCTGCGTGCGCGGCGGGAACCCCGGTCGCTCCGGGTGCATCGCGATCACCTGCACGCGCGCGCCCTTCACGATCACGTCGGCTTCGATGTACGCGTCGGGACAGCCCGGCTCGTCGTGCACGCGCACGGCGTCGAGCGGATAGCGAGAGAGCAGCGCCAACCCCCACTTCGATTCGTGGGGCGAGAGGATCTCCGGCGACTCGAACTCGAGCTGCGCGCGCAGCGCGGCGGCGGCCGCTCCGACGTCGGGAGACGGCGCGATCACTTGGTACGGGTACAGGTCGGTCTGCCGCACGAGCGCCTGCATCCAGAACCCGCTGACCTCGGAGAACGCGACGACGTCGGGGCCCGCGCTCGCGAGCCAATCGCGCAGCCGGTCTTCGTCCCGATTGCAGTAGAAGAGGTTCGACGACGACACGACGAGCTCGGGACCGCGGCACGTCGGCTCGTCCGCGGGCACGTGCAGCGAGAGCGCGGGGGCGACGTTCACGGCGCTGACCGCGAACGACGCCGCCGCGAGACGCACGCGGCGCAGGCTCGCGAGCGCGACGAAGACCGCGAGCCCGACGACGCCCTGCTGCCAGCGCAGGTTCGCCGCGAGCTCGCCGACCCAGAACCAGCGCGCGCTCGCCGAGAGTCCCGCGAGCGCGATCTGACCGGCGAACGCGCACAGCGCGAGCACGAGCGCGAACTGCGCCAGCGGCACGCCGGCGATACGCTTCTCGCCGAGCGCGCGCCACGCGCTCGGCCGCCCCTCCGTCCGCTCGTTCACGCCCAGAGGACCAGGTCTTCGAGCGCGAGGTCGAGGTCGCTCCCGGCGCGCGCGCTGACGCGGATGCCGTAGGCGAAGCTGCCCGATCTCTCGACGCGGTGGCTGCCTTCGAAGACGTGGACCGAAGAACCGGCCCCACCGCTCTGCTGCGCTGCGGTCTGCGCGGGCGCGAGATCGAGCGCCACGACCACGCGATTGTGGAGGTCGCGCCCGCCGTTCGTGTGTCCGAGCACGAGCTCGACCGTGACGTCGTCGGGCGAGAGCGAGCCGAGGTCGACCTCGACGCGCACGTCGACGGTGTCGCCGACGAGCACGCCCGAGAGGTCGGCGACCTTGGCCGACACGATCCGCACGTCGTGGAAGCCCTTGCGGATCTGGGCGTGCCGTTGCGCGAGCGCGCGCGCCTTTGCGTGGCGATCGGCGCTCAGAGCGAAGTAATCGGCGCCCAGGCGCACGTACGCCTTGTCGCGGTACTCCGCGACCATGCGGTCGGTGTTGAACCACGACGGGATCGTCGCGAAGTTCTCCTTGACGCGCTCGAACCAGCCCGGGGAGTAGTCCGCGCCGCCGCGATCGAAGTAGAGCGGCACGACGTCGTCCTCGAGCAGGCGCATCAGGTGGTTGTTGTCGAGCTCGTCCTGCATCTCGGGGTTCGAGTAGGCGCGGCCGCCGCCGATCGCCCAACCGTTCTTGCCGTCGTACGCCTCGACCCACCAACCGTCGAGCACCGAGAGGTTGAGGCCGCCGTTCGCGGACACCTTCATGCCCGACGT
>CAZQHA010000277.1:0-2892 GCA_964592795.1 uncultured Planctomycetaceae bacterium
CTGCGCGCGCTCGATCCGCGCGAGCGCGCGCGCGGATTCGCGCTGGCGCGCGCGCACGAGGCCGCCGCCGCGCACGAACGCGAGCACGCGCTCGAGCTCGGTGTGGTCGAGCCACGCGCCGTGGTGCTTGCACACGTCGATCAGGATCCCCGACGAGCCGCCGAAGTTCTTGCGCGTCATCCGGTCGTCGCAGCGGATGCAGGGAAGGTAGATCGGGCCGGCCGGCGCGGCCGTGCTCGGCGGCGCGCCGCGCTCCCGCGCGAGCGCTTCGAGGAGGGACGGCGTCGCCTCCGCGCGCTCGCACAGCCGCTCGAGCACACCCGGCTCGAGCCACAGCCCGGCGCACCTCGCGCACTCGATGACGCTCGCCGCGGCGATCGCGCGCGAGCGCAGGGCTCCGGCGCAGCGCGGACAGCGGGCGTGCTCGGCCACGGCGACGAGCGCTTGCGGCTCGATCGCGACGCCGCACTCCATGCAGAAGCGCGCCCCCGCGAGCATCCGCGCGAAGCACACCGGGCAGATCTCGGCCAGGCGGCGCTCCTCGAGCGTGATCTCTGCGTCGCAGTACGCGCACGCGCGCGCGTCGACTTGGAGCGGACCGCCGCACGCGCCGCAACGGATCGGCCGGGGCGCGTGCGGAGCTCTCGACTCGACGGTGATGCGCTCGCCGCATTCACACCGGATACGCTCGAACGGCGCCAGCCGCGTCGCGTCGTATTGACGGGCGCAAGCCGAGCACGCGACGAGGGTCCGCGCGGAACGCACCCCCTGCCTATCGGTTCGTTCGCTGCACGGATTGAGCCAATGAAAGACGGCTGCGCGGTGCGCAGCCGTCGGGGTTCTCGAATCGATCCGCTTCGGGCTCAGTAGTCGCGATCGCGGCCGCGTCCGCGATCGCGGTCTCCGCGTCCGCCGCGCGCATGATCCCCTCGGTCGC
This sequence comes from uncultured Planctomycetaceae bacterium, assembly GCA_964592795.1. Lineage (GTDB taxonomy): Bacteria > Planctomycetota > UBA1135 > UBA1135 > JANLUN01. The sequence goes on from CAZQHA010000277.1 coordinate 938, forward strand.
CGCGATCCCCGCGGTCGCCGCCGTAGCCACCACCGCCGCCGCCGCGGCCGTAACCGCCGCCGCCGCCGCCGCCGCCCGGACCGCGCGGCGTCCGCTCGCGCGCTTCGTTGACCGTCAGCGTGCGGCCGTCGACTTCCTTCTCGTTGAGTCCCGCGATCGCGGCCTGCGTCGATTGCGGGGAATCCATCTCAACGAAGCCGAATCCGCGCGAGCGACCGGTGACGCGATCCATGATCACCTCGGACGAGCGCACGGTTCCGAAGGGGCCGAAGAGCTTCTCGATATCCTGGGACGTGTACGCGAAGGGCAGATTGCCCACGTAAACCTTGTTGGCCATCAGACAGATCCTTGGGGGGCGATGAATGGACGATTGCTCGATCTCGGTTGGAGGGAGCGGTTCAAGTGAGTCCGCAATGCGTTCCCTCACGTCTCGCCTGAATCAGGTGAGCGCGACGCGGTGCTAGGGAAGACTGGGAACGCATGCTCGGACGGAAGCTACAGACCGCGTCGTCGTGGCGAACATCGATCGCACGCTGCTCGCGAGGACACGGAGACTTTACGTGCATCCCCGGAGACCTGTCAAAGGCGGGAGTCGCGGTGTTTCGCGGGCGGCACACTCGCAGGCGCGCTCGACGTCAACTCGACGCGAGCGCGAGGACGGCGAAGACGAGCAGCGCGAGCGCGAGGACCGCGACGACGAGCAGCGTGATCTTGATCCAGCTGTACGGAGCATTCCCGATGACCCGTCCGGTCTGCCCGTGGATCAGGACGGTGTAGCTCTTCCCCGCGAAGTCGTACGTCAGCACCCACGCGGGCAACAGGACGTGCTTCCACCGCACGCCGGACACGCGGTTCTGGACGCGCAGGCCTTGGTGCGTGTCGCCGGGCACGTCGCTCGCGCACCGGTGCGCCTGCGTCCGCTCGACGTGCTCGAGCGCGCGCTTCCAGCCCGACTCGAGGTCGACCGCGTACTCCTCCGCGCGCCAGCCGGCCAAGTACTCCGGCCGGTACGGAACGAGCGCGGCCAGGTCGAAGCGCCCCAGCTCGCCGAGCAGCTTCTCCGAGATGCCCCGCGACGCCGACACCAGCACGTCGTCGTAGACGTCGTCGCGCTGTCCCCACGCCGGAACCCAGCGCACCTTGCGCACCTGGCGCATCTGCACCGTCGGCCGGCCGTTGACGATCGTCGTGTACGGCTCCGTGACCCAGTAGTAGTAGCCCGCGTTCGCCGACCAGTCCGAGTGCACGGCGCAGTCGAACGTCCAATACGGGACGTAGACGCCGACCGCGGAGAGGTGGCGCGTCATGCGCAGCGCGCTCGGCCGAAACCACAGTCGGCGGAGCCAGGCGCGGAACTCCTTCTCGACGGCCGCGCGCCCCACGTCGAGCGGGATCACCGACTCGGGGCGGATCGCGTTGCGGTTCGCCGACTGCTCGAGCACCTGCGGCGAGCCGCAGAACACGCACTCGCGCGCGGTCGCCGCCTCGTCGAACGTCACCTGTGCGCCGCAGCTCTTGCAGCGCGCGACGCGCGCCTCGACTCCCAGGCCGCGCGCGGCGGCGCCCGCGTCCTCCAGCGAGCGCTCGACGATCGTGCCTTCCGCGCGCGGCACCTGGATCGTGTGCGAGCAGTGCCCGCACGAGAGCGCGTCGGCGTCGGGATCCCAGGTCATCTCCGCCGCGCAGTTCGGGCAGCGGAAGCGGACGCTCGCGGCGGGCACCGGCGGCGGCGCGGCTTCGGGAGATTCGCTCACGGCACGGCCGCTACGGCGCAAGCGCTCCACTCTTCACGCGCACGCCGCCGCTCCGCCCTTCTCGGCTTTCGAATGAACCCGTATCGTCTCGCGTACGCACGGACTTCACGGACGAGGTCCGGAGAGCGAAGGAGAGCGAGGAGCGCACGAATGGGTGTGATCGATTGGTTCAAACGCGGCGTCGGCGAGATGATGATCGCC
>CAZQHA010000277.1:2902-6364 GCA_964592795.1 uncultured Planctomycetaceae bacterium
GTGCGGTAGTTGATGACCTCGTCGGCACCCAGCGTCCGGACGATGCCAAGGCGCACGTCGTCTGGAAGCATCCGGATCCGACCATCCCGATGAAGTCGCAGCTCACGGTCGAGGCCGACGAGCAGGCGGTCTTCTTCCGCGACGGCAAGGTGGTCGGCACGCTCTCGGCCGGCCGGCACACGCTCGACACCTCGAACCTGCCCTTCCTGTCGAACCTCGTCGACAGCTTCACGGGCGGCAACGTCTTCATCGCCGAGGTCTTCTTCGTCACGATCCGCGAGAACGCGGGCGTCAAGTTCGGCGGTCCCGTCGGCCACGTCGAGGACCCGAAGAGCGGCATCCCCGTCGAGACGATGGTCCACGGCGAGTTCAGCTTCCGCGTCACCGATCCGGCGCAGCTGATCACGGGCCTCGTCGGCATGGGTCGCGCCGAGAGCTACCAGGTGCGCTCGTGGATGAAGGAGCAGGTGCTCAAGGTGATCCGGGACCGCATCGCGAGCCTCTTCGTCAAGAACAAGTGGCCGCTGCTCGACGTCACGTCGGGCGCGTACACCGAGGAGATCGAGGGCGACGTGCTCTCCGGACTCTCGAAGCACGTGAAGAGCTACGGCATCGAGATCGTGCGCCTCGGCAACTTCGTGATCGCGATCGACGAGCAGGACGCGGCGAACTTGAAGCGCCTCTACACCGACGCGGCGTACCTGCGCACGGTCGGCGGCGTCGGCAACTACCAGCAGTTCGCGGCCGGCAAGGCGATGCTCGGCGCCGGCGAAGGCATGGCGAAGGGCGGCGGAACGGGCGGCGATTCGTCGCTCCTCGGCGGCGCGGGCCTGGGCGTCGGGATCGGCCTGGCGCAGATGCTCGTCAGGGATCAGCGCGGCGGGCAGACGCTCGCGCCGGCGGCGCCGGGCGTCGTGTGCGCGACGTGCGGCGCGAGCGTGCCCCCGGGCAAGTTCTGCAGCGCGTGCGGCACCGAGCTCGCGCCGAAGTCGGCGGCGACGTCGTTCTGCACGTCGTGCGGGAGCCCGATGTCACCCGACGCGAAGTTCTGCGGGCAGTGCGGCAAGCCGCGCGCGTAGCTATGCCTGCGCCGGATCGGCCGCCGCCGCGGCGGCGCGACCTTTCTCCACGTCGACGAAGCACAGCACCGCTCCGCCGACGGCGAAGAAGCCGATCAGCGCCAGGATCGCGCTGCCGCTCGTCGCGCTCGCCGTGAAGACGAGCGGCCCGAGCACGCCCGCGAACTTCTCGAGCGTCGAGAAGAGCCCGAAGCACTCGGCCGACTTGTGCCGCGGGACGAGGCTCGCGAAGAGCGAGCGCGACAGCGACTGAGCTCCGCCCTGCACCACGCCCACGAGGCCCGCCATCACGACGAACTCGGTCGCGCTGTCCATGTGGAACGCGAGGAGCGTGATGCCGACGTACGCGGCGAGCGACACGAGGATCGCGGTCTTGGCCCCCGTGCGCGCCGCGAGCCGGCCGAACAGGATCGTGCACGGGATGCCGGTGAACTGCGCCAGGAGGATGGCGGCGATCATCGTGCTGCGGGCGATCTGGCGCTCCTCGCCGAACAAGACCGCCATCCGCACGATCGTGCCGATGCCGTCGTTGTAGATGAGGAACGCGACGAGCATGAGGAACGCGTGCTTGTACGCGCGCAGTTCGCGGAAGGTCTCGGCGAGCCGCGTGAACGCGACGCGCACGGCGTTGTCGCCGGCCGTCTCGTCGCGCTCGATCGGCACCTCCGGTTCCTTCACGCGCCGCAGCAGCGGGATCGAGAACGCGGCCCACCACACCGCGACGAGCACGAACGAAGCGCGCGCTCCGACGGTCGCCGACTCGAACCCGAACCACGCCGGCCGCTCGATCATCGCGAGCGCGATCGCGAGCGCGAGGCCTCCGCCGACGTAGCCGAGCGCGTACCCGCTCGTCGACAGACGGTCCATGTCGCCGGGCGCGACGTGCGGGAGCAGCGCGTCGTAGAACACGAAACTCGCCGCCGCGCCGACGTTCGCGAGCGCGAAGAGGACCAAGGCGCGGTCGACGTCGCCCGGACCGAGCCCGTACATCGCCGCCGTCGCGACGATCCCGATCGAGGCGAAGAGCGCGAGCAGCCGCTTCTTGATCCGCCGGAAGTCCGCGACCGCGCCGAGCGGCGGTGAGATCAACGCCGCGACGAAGAGGCTCGCCGTCGTCGCGAGCCCGAACTGCTCGCGCTTCTGGTCGTCGGTGAGTCCCTCGGCGACGACTCCCGAGAAGAAGATCGGGAAGACCGCCGTGATCACGACCGTGTAGAGCGCCGAGTTCGCCCAGTCGTACAGCGCCCACGCGCGCATCGCCGGATCGGCGAGCGCGAGCTTCGCGAGAAAGCCCGGGCGACCGATCGATTCCTGCGGGCGCGCTGGGTCCATCGTCGGGAAGGACGCGACCCTAGCGCCGCGAGCTCGGCGCGCCAATGATGTGCGCCCGCATTTCGAGGAGATCACGCGATGCTACTCGCCCTATGCCTGTGCGTGTCCGGAAGCCTGCAGGATGCGGCGCCGCCGAGCGAGCCGCGCCTGTCCACGGACACGATCGCGAGCGCCGCGCGCGCGATCGGGCTCGACTACACGCCGGCGGAGCTCGCGTTGATGCAGGCCGGCGTCATCGAGAACCTCGCGGCGTTCGAGCGGCTGCAGCGGATCCCGATCGACAACGCGCTCCCGCCGGCGCTCGTCTTCACGCCGCTGCTCCCCGGCTTCGAGGTCCGCGCGTCGCGCATCCAAGCGGCCGAGATCGCGCTGCCGGAGGCCTCGCGCCCGGCCGATCTCGAGGAGCTCGCGTACGCGGACATCCCCACGCTCGCGAGCCTGATCCGCTCGCGCGCCGTGACGTCGACCGAGCTGGTGCAGATGTACCTCGCGCGGCTGAAGCGGCTCGATTCGCAGCTCTTGTGCGTCGTGCACCTGTGCGAGGCGCGCGCGCTCGCGCAAGCTCAGCAGCTCGACCGCGAGATCGCCGAGGGCCGCTGGCGCGGGCTCCTGCACGGCATCCCGTGGGGCGCGAAGGACCTCCTCGCGGTGCGCGGCACGCCGACGACGTGGGGCTCGAAGATCTACGAGAAGCGCACGCTCGACGTCGACGCGACGGTCGTCGAGCGGCTCGACGAGGCCGGCGCGGTCTTGATCGCGAAGCTGTCGCTGGGCGAGATCGCGTACGGCGACCTGTGGTACCGCGGGCGGACGCGCAATCCCTGGAAGCCATCGGAAGGATCGAGCGGCTCGTCCGCCGGAGCCGCCGCGGCGACCGCCGCCGGCTGCGTCGCGTTCGCGATCGGCTCGGAGACGCTCGGATCGATCGTGTCGCCGTCGGCGGCGTGCGGCGCGACGGGGCTGCGGCCGACGTTCGGACGCGTCAGCCGGCACGGAGCGATGGCGCTCTCGTGGTCGATGGACAAGATCGGTCCGTTGTGCCGCTCGGTGC
>CAZQHA010000278.1:0-2801 GCA_964592795.1 uncultured Planctomycetaceae bacterium
GCGGATGGCTCGCGCAGGATCCGGGGTTCCGCGCGCGGCTCGAATCGTGGGGCATCGAGCCCGCGAGCTCGTGGCACTTCGGGTTCGGCGCGGCGGCCGTGGGGATGTTCTTCGGGCTCGTGCAATACCTCGCGACCGCTCGACACCTGGGCAATGCGGGCCGCGCCCCGGGGATCGAGCCGACGTCCGAGGCGCGCGCGAAGGCGAAGCGCGCGCTCGGCATCGGCATGACGGCGATCGGCCTCTTGATCGGCGCGATCGCGATCTGGGCGATGCAGAAGTCCGAGCCCGTCACCAAGGCCGACGTCAACGCGATCTACACCTGGATCTTGTTCGGCACGGTCGGCGCGTTCTTCGCGTGGCTCCTGTCATCGCGCGTCTGGCAGCCCCGCGAGCGGCGCCGTCTGGTCGTCGTGTTCGTGCTCTTCCTGGGCTCGTGCGTGTTCTGGAGCGTGTTCGAGCAGGCCGGCAGCACGCTGACGTTCTTCGCCGACGAGCGCACGCGCAACTCGATCTTCGGCTTCGAGTTCGCGAGCTCGTGGTGGCAATCGGTCAACGCCGGGCTGGTCGTCGTCTGCGCGCCGATCTTCGCCGTGCTGTGGACGAAGCTCGACAACTTCGACCGCTCGAGCATGGTCCGCTTCGCGATCGGGATCGCCTTCGTGGGCTTGGGCTTCGCGATCCTGATCGGCGGCGCGACGAGCTCCGAAGGCGGCGGGCGCGCGAGCCCGGGCTGGCTCTTCTCGTGCTACCTGTGCCATTCGATCGGCGAGCTGTGCCTCTCCCCCATCGGCCTCTCGTCGATGACTCGATTCGCGCCGCAGCGCGTGCAAGGCATGATGCTCGGCGTGTGGTTCGCTTCGATCTCCGTCGGCACGTTCCTCGGGAGCCAAGTCGCGAGCGTGTACGAGAAGTACGAGCTGCCGAGCATCTTCGGAGCCGTCGCGGCCGGCGCCGTCGTGATGGCCGTGATCATGGCCTTCCTGGCGCGCCCCGTCGGCAAGCTCGTCGACGACAAGAGTTGATCCCATGACCACGCACTACGCCGACCACGTCCGCACGCGCCAACAGAAGGCCGAAGCCGCGCTCGCCGCGGCGGGCTACGAAGCGCTCATCCTGCACGCGGGCACGCCCTTCACGTACTTCGCCGACGACATGGATGCGCCCCATCATCCCACGCCGCATTTCGCGCACTGGGTGCCGCTCGGAGGACCGCACCACCTGCTCGTCGTGCGGCCCGGCAAGAAGCCGATGCTCGTGCGCGTCAAGCCGGACGATTACTGGTACGAGCAAGCGCCGCTGGGCTCGCCCTTCTGGCTGTCCGAGTTCGACTTCCACGAAGTGCGCGACGAGGAGTCGGCGTGGAAGCTCGCGCCGAGGAGCGGCCGCATCGCGTACGTCGGCGATTCGCCGGTGAGCGCGGCGGCTCACGGCATCACGCCGGTCGGCATCCAACCCGCGGCGCTGCTCGCGCGTCTGGACTGGGACCGCAGCACGAAGACGCCGTACGAGATCGCGTGCCTCGAGGAAGCGACGCGCAAAGGGGGGCTCGGACACAAGGCCGCGCGCGAAGCGTTCCTCGCCGGCCGGAGCGAGCTCGAGATCCACCAGGCGTACGTCGAAGCCGTCGGCTGCGTCGACAAGGAGCTGCCGTACGAGACGATCATCGCGCTCGACGAGAAGGGCGCGACGCTGCACTACCACGCCAAGCGCCGCGACGTGCGCAACGGCCGCGTGATGCTGATCGACTGCGGCGCGAGCCACAACGGCTACGGCTCCGACATCACGCGCACGTGGACGACCGCCAACGCCGACGCGACGTTCCAGGAGATCGTGCAGCGCCTCGACAAGGTCCAGCAGGAGCTGTGCGCGCTCGTGAAGCCCGGATTGCGCTACCCCGAGCTCCACCACACGGCCCATGTGAAGATCGCGGACCTCCTCCGCGAGACGCAGGTGTTGAACGTGGGCGGCGTGGAAGCCGTCGAGCGCGGGCTCACGCACCCGTTCTTCCCGCACGGGCTCGGACACTTCCTCGGGATCCAGGTGCACGACGTCAGCGGGCACCAGAAGAGCCCCGAGGGCGGCACGGAGCCGCCGCCGCCCCAGTATCCGTACCTGCGCACGACGCGCACGATCGACGTCAACCAAGTGTTCACGGTCGAGCCGGGGATCTACTTCATCGAAATGTTGCTGCGGCCGTACCGAAGCGGCGCGACGGCGAACCAATTCAATTGGCCGCTGATCGACCGCCTGAAGAGCTCGGGCGGCGTGCGCATCGAAGACAACGTGGTCGTGACGCCCTCCGGCCACAAGAACCTCACCCGTCCCCATGCCTAGAACGAAAGCGAACCAGCGTCAGAACTTCTCCACCGGCACGCCGTGGGAGCCGATCGTCGGCTACTCGCGCGCGGTGCGCGTCGGAGCGAGCGTCCACGTGTCCGGCACGACCGCGACCGGCGCGGACGGCAAGCTCGTCGGTACCGGTGACGCGTACGCGCAGACCGTGCAGACGATCAAGAACATCGAGTCGGCGCTCGAGCGCGCCGGAGCCTCCTTGAAGGACGTCGTGCGCACGCGCATGTACGTCACGAGCATCGCCGAATGGGAGAAGGTCGGCCGCGCGCACGGCGAGTTCTTCCGCGACATCCGACCGGCGACGAGCATGGTCGAGGTCAGCCGCTTGATCGATCCGGCGATGCTCGTCGAGATCGAAGCCGACGCGATCGTGGGAGTACGGAGGCCGGTGTGGTTTCACCCGGGGGGCGGACCCCCGGGGAAGACAACAGGAGCCGGACACCACC
>CAZQHA010000278.1:2811-6346 GCA_964592795.1 uncultured Planctomycetaceae bacterium
GACGCGATCGTTTTCGTACGGTGTCTGGTGTCTTCCCCCCGGGTTCGCGAACCCGGTGGAAAGACACCTGACTCCGTACTCACACGATCGCCGACGTCATTGCTCAATTCGGCGACTCCGCCGACAATCGGCCGCATGTCCCGAGCTTCCCGCCGCGGGAGCGTGCCGATCGCGCTCGTCACCGTCGTGCTCGCCGGCGCTGCGATCGCCGCGTGGGTGCGCGCCTCGCAGCCTCGATCGAGCGATCCGTTCGCGGCGGTCGGCGCGTCGCCGTTCGCGTCCGCGGGGACGCCCGAGACCCCGATCGTCTTCGCGTCGGTCGGCGACTTCGGCACCAACAACGCGAGCGAGGCCGCGGTCGCGAACCTCATCGACGGCTTCGCTCCCGCGTTCGTCTTCACGGCGGGCGACAACAGCTACGGAAACGCCGGATACGACGTCAACGTCGGTCAGTACTACCACGAGTACATCGGCGACTACTCCGGCGCGTTCGGCGCGGGCTCGCCGACGAATCGCTTCTTCCCGTCCGCCGGCAATCACGATTGGGACGACGGCGGAGGCATCGACTCGTACGTCGCGTTCTTCACGCTGCCCGGCACCGGCATCGCGAGCTCGAACACGTCGGGCAACGAGCGCTACTACGACTTCGTCCAAGGCCCCGTTCACTTCTTCGCGATCTCCAGCGACCCGCAGGAGCCGGACGGAGAGACCGGGCACGAGCCGCCGCTCGCGGGCGAAGTGCAAGCGCAGTGGCTCAAGAGCGCCCTCGCCGCGTCGACCGCGCCGTGGCAGATCGTGTTCATGCACCATCCGCCGTACTCGTCCGGCACCGGCCATGGGTCGGAGACCGATCTGCAGTGGCCCTTCGAAGCCTGGGGTGCGGACGCGGTCATCGCCGGTCACGACCACACGTACGAGCGCATCCTGCGCGACGACGACGGGGACGCGTCGTCGTGCCGTACTTCGTGAACGGGCTCGGCGGTCGCGAGCGTCACGGCTTCCCGGCGAGCGGCTTCGTGCCAGGCAGCGCCGCGCGCTACGCCGCGAACTTCGGCGCGATGCGCCTCGCCGCGACGTCGACGCGCCTCGACTTCGAGTTCCACTCGATCGCGGGCGGCGGGACGCTGATCGATTCGTACTCGCTGGAGATCGAGGCTCCGATCGATGCGACGCTGGAGGTCAACGGCTCGCAGCCGCCGTCACGCCTCGTTTCGACGCCGGGCCCGTACGCGCTCACGCTCGACATGGATCCGGGCTCGGCCGACGAGAGCCTCACGTGGGCCGTCGGATTCCTCTTCAATCAGCAGCTGCGCTACCTCACGTCGACCGGCGGGACGTCCAGCGCGCCGCAGGCCATCGCGATGAGCGTCCCCGTGCTGCTCTCCAACGCGCCCGTCTTCTCCACGAGCCTGCCGAGCGGCACCTCGGTGCTCGCGTTCCTCGTCGGCGTGAGCGGAGGCCGCGTCGACGCGTTCGATTACGTCGGCGCGACGAGGTCGTTCGACGCGGGACCGCGCGTGCGGCTCGAAGCGAACGGCGAGCATCCCGACACGAGCATCGTGACGGTCGCGGGTGCCGTGTCGCTGACGCTCGACGTCGATCCGCAAGGCGCGAATGATTCGCTCGATTGGTACTTCGCGCGGATCCTCGGCGGTCAGCTCCGATTCATCGGGCCGAGCGGCACGCCGTCGGTCCAGCCGGTCGTCTTCGAGACGGGTCCACCTTCCGCCGTCGCGGACCGCCCGCTCCTCGCGGGATCGATCCCGGCCGGACGATCCGCGCTCCACTTCTATTACGGAACCGACGCGAACACGATCGAGGCGCTCGATTGCCTCGTCGTGCGGCGGCCCCCCTAGGCGCAGCACTCATCCCCTGCGGGGGATCGTCGTGGCGTCGGCGTCGTTTCCGGTGCGGAGGGAGGAACACTGATGCCGCCGTGGCTCCAAAAGCCTTCGAACCGCCTTTCGGATTACGCAATACCTGGTACAACGTACGGGTCGATCGCCCCCCCGTGTCGCCTCGCGGCGTTGGTTCTCTCTCCCGACGTCGTGCGGTGCGACTCGTGCGTCTTTGAGCGGCAACGTCTTCCGTGACGCGCGCGGTGTGCTCGACGATTTTTGAGTCTCATCAGGAGTGTCCTCAACAAATCGAAGGATCGGGGAAATGAAACGGGAGCTTCGTAGCTTCTTCGCAATCGCTCGTCTTTGTTCCACCGCCGCGCTGACGTTGTCCGCGAGCTTGTTCGTAGCCGGCTCGGACAGAGCGCACGCACAAAGCTCGTCTGGCGCCGTCAGCGCGGGAGCCAGCTCGACTTCGTGCAACCTGGGACTCGGCAAGGTGACGAGCGTCGTACCCGTCAGCGGCGGTTGCGTCGATGGTCCCAACGGCAGCGGCGTCCAGTCATGGGACGTCGAGCAAGGCGAGACGTACAGGGTGACGCTCAAGAACGTCACCGACTGCGCCAACGGCGGCACCGACCCCACGATCCAGGTGATGGTGAAGAGCAGCCACACCGGGAACGTGTGCTACACGGCGACGAAAGTCTCGACCGGCCGGTACGAGTTCAACGTGACGATGCCGGCGAACGCTTGCTACACGTACCCGATTCAGTACTGCACGATCGGATGCAGCTCCAACACCGGATTCAAGGCGCGCCGCAACGACGGCGACTGCAAGCAGGCGCACCTGCGCGCGTCGAACTTCGATCCTGGGTGCGAGGATCCGCGCGAGGATCGCGACTGCGGCGAGGGCTGTGAGAACGGTCCCGACAGCGACGGCGACGGCACGGCGGATTGCCTCGACGGATGTCCGAACGATCCGAACAAGACTCGCCCCGGCGTGTGCGGATGCGGTGTCCCAGACGTCGACACCGACGGCGACGGCACGAAAGACTGCCAAGACGGTTGCCCAACGGACCCGAACAAGACGCGCCCGGGCACGTGCGGCTGCGGCGTTCCGGACGTCGACACGGACGGCGATGGAACCGCGGATTGCCAAGACGGCTGTCCGAACGATCCCAACAAGACGAGCCCGGGAGCTTGCGGGTGCGGCGTGGCTGACACCGACACCGACGGCGACGGCGTGGCGAACTGCAATGACGGCTGCCCGACCGACCCGAACAAGACGCGTCCTGGAGCCTGCGGGTGCGGCGTGGCCGACACCGACACCGACGGGGACGGTGTTCCGAACTGCACCGACGGTTGCCCGACCGACCCCAACAAGACCAACCCCGGTATCTGCGGCTGCGGCGTAGCCGACACCGACACCGACGGCGACGGCGTTCCCGATTGCAACGACGGGTGTCCGAATGACCCGAGCGACACGAACCCCGGCATCTGCGGCTGCGGCGTTTCCGACGTCGACACCGACGGCGACGGCGTCGTCGACTGCAATGACGGTTGCCCGACCGACCCGAACAAGACTCGACCGGGAACTTGCGGCTGCGGCGTTTCCGACGTCGACACCGACGGCGACGGCGTCCCGGACTGCAACGACGGATGCCCCACCGATCCCAACAAGACGACGCCGGGTGCCT
>CAZQHA010000279.1:0-6340 GCA_964592795.1 uncultured Planctomycetaceae bacterium
GATCATCCTCGCCGAAGGGCGTCTCCTGAACCTGGGCTGCGCGACGGGTCACCCGAGCTTCGTGATGTCGAACAGCTTCACGAACCAGGTGATGGCGCAGATCGAGCTCTACTCGAACCACTCGCTGTACGAGAAGAAGGTGTACACGCTGCCCAAGCACCTCGACGAGCGTGTGGCGCGGCTGCACTTGAAGCAGCTCGGCGCGAAGCTGACGACGATGACCAAGGAGCAGTCCGAGTACCTCGGCGTTCCGATCGACGGCCCCTACAAGCCCGATCACTATCGCTACTGATCGTCCGAAGCGCGTGAACCCGCCCGTCGGACGGCTCGCGCCCAGTCCGACGGGATTCTTGCATCTCGGCCACGCGCGCTCGTTCCTGCTCGCGTGGTGGGATGCGCGCTCGCGCGGAGGGCGCATCGTGCTGCGCATCGAGGACCTCGACCAAGGTCGCGTCAAGCCCGGCCTGGTCGATCAGGTGCTGCGCGATCTCGAGTGGCTCGGGCTCGATTGGGACGGCGACGCGTGGATCCAGTCCGCCGACACGCGCGCGCTCGACGAGGCGATCGCCGCGCTCGTCGCGAAAAGGCTCGTCTACCCCTGCGTCTGCACGCGCAAGGAGATCGAGGCCGCGCAATCGGCTCCGCACGGCAGCGACCCCTCGTCACGCTATCCCGGCACGTGCCGCGGACGGTTCGCTTCGATCGCGGACGCCGAGGCGAGTTCGGGACGGCCGGCGGCGCTGCGCCTCCTCGTCGAGCCCGGCGTCGTCGCGATCGACGATGCGTTCGCCGGCCGGTTCGAGTGCGACGTCGCGGCCGACGCGGGCGACTTTCCGGTGACGAGACGCGCGGGCGCGCCGGCGTATCAGCTCGCGGTCGTCGTCGACGACGCGCGCGCCGGCGTCACCGACGTCGTGCGCGGAGACGACCTCTTGCCGAGCGCGGCGCGACAGCTCCTCTTGCAGCGCGCGCTCGGGCTCCCCCATCCGACCTGGCGGCACGTTCCGCTGGTCGTCGACGAAACCGGCCGCCGCTTCGCGAAGCGCAGCGACGACCTCTCGCTGGCGCGCCTCCGCGCGGAGGGCGTCGATCCGCGCTCGATCGTCGGCTGGGCGGCGGCGTGCTCGGGCCTGGGCCTGCGCGAGCGCTGTACCGCGCGTGAGCTCGTCCACGCGTTCGACTGGGCTTCCGTGCCCCGCGCTCCCGTCGCTTGCACGGCCGCGGACCTCGCCGCGCTCCGCGCCGGTTGAGCCGTTAGACTCTTCGCAACCGCCCGCCGCTCCCCCGTCGGAGTCTCAGGAAGGTATGCCCGAGAGCTCGCACAGCTACGAGGTGATCGCTTTCTTCGCCTGCGTCGTGATCTTCGCCGTGTGGGAGCACCTGCGACCGGCGCGGAAGATCGATCGCCTGGCCGGCCTCAAGGTCGACGTCCTCTCGTTCCTGCTCGCCCTGTGCCTGAACCAGGTGTGCACGCAGGCGGTCCAGTCCGTGATCTCGTCGACGGTGCCGGGCTTCGCGCTCGACGCGCTGCACTCGATCCAGCACTGGCCCAGCGTCTGGAAGGTGCTCGTCGCGCTGATCACGGTCGACTTCGTGCTGTACTGGATCCACCGCGCGCAGCACACCTGGATGTGGCTTTGGCGCACGCACGCGTGGCACCACTCGCCGACGCAGCTGTACTGGTTCTCCGGCTTCCGCACGAGCTTCTTCCACTCGTTCCTCTACAACGTCCCTCAAGCCGCGCTGCCGATGCTCGTGTTCCAGCTGACGCCGCTGGAAGCCGGCGCCGCGTACGCGATCGGCGTGCTCGTCCAGTTCTGGGAGCACACGAACGTTTCCGTCGACATCGGCGCGCTCGCGAAGATCCTCGTGACGCCGAAGTACCACCGCATCCACCACGCGGCCGAGGAGCCCCGCGGCAAGAACCTCGCGCCGATCTTCTGCGTGTGGGACCGCATGTTCGGAACGTACGTCGATCCCGACACGATGCCCGAGGACTTCCCCGTCGGCCTCGGCGCCCCGGTCGATCGCGCGGAGTTGCCCCGCATGATGCTCGGCGTCTGAGCCGCGGGCTCCGCCCGCGGCGATCGATGAGGCTCGACGGCCAGACCCACGATGGACCTCTTCCCGCAGACGCTCGATTTCGACCTGGGCGAAGGCTGCTTCGCCGACATCCTGCAGCATCCCGAGCACGTCACCGGCAAGACGCCGGCGATGGTGTTCCTCCACGGCGGCGGCGGGATCGTCGGCGACCGCAGCGCGATCTGGCCCGACGGCGGCAGCATGAACCGCTTCGCGACGCACCTCTTCGGCTCGCAGCAGAGCGCGTTCGACGTGATCTCGCTCGGCTTGCCGCAGTTCGCGAACCAAGGTCACAGCCAGTCCGGGCACCTGCAGCCGATCGTGCCGACCCCGACCGGCGCGGTGTACCCCGAATCGTTCGACTTGCTCGGCTACTCGCTCGATCGCATCGGCCAGCTGTTCGAGCCCAGCGGGATCGTGCTCGCCGGCGCGTCGTACGGCGCGATCCAAGCCGGCGTGCAGATGCTGCGCGCGCCGCTGCCGATCGCGGGCGTGATCGGCTACTACTTGGTCCCCGACGTGCGCGCGCAGGGCGGCGTCGATTCGATGCACTGGTCGGCGCTCAAGGGCCTCTTCGGGACGACGACGCTCGCGCAGTGGAACGCCGTGCCGGTCACGAAGAAACGCGAGGCGTCGTTCCGCTGGTACCTCGAGCGCGGAGCCACCGCGAACTATCGGCCGGTGTACGGGATCTTCGAGCGCATCGGAGATCACATCAAGCCGTACGGCGACCCTGCGCGACCGGGCTCGGCGATCCACGACGGCGCGCAGCTCGGCACGCTCGTGCAAGCGCTGACGGCGGCAGGGCTGCCGCACGAGTCGGATCTCCTGCCGGTGCAAGGCGCGTGGGAGACGGCGCAGTTCGGCGATCCGCTGAGCCAGCGGGTCGAGAAGTGGATGCTCGGCTTGCTCTGATCGGAGGAAGTTCCATGCGTGCAATCGGATTCTTGCTCGGTGCGGTCCTGGTCACGTCGTGCGCGACGACTCCGCCGACGCAGCGCCGCGCAGGCGTCCTCGACTACCTGTACCCGGTCGGCCAGGAAGCATCGCCGCCGCGCGATGTGAACCTCGTCGCGCCCGTTCGCGTCGGTATCGCGTTCGCTCCCGAGACCCAGCACGCCGCGCACCGCTACGCCCCCGCGTTCACGGCCGCGTACGGGGACTTGGACACGAGCCCGTTCGCTCTCAACGAGAGCGACAAGCATCTCCTGCTCGAGCGCGTCGCCGCCGCGTTCCGCGACGTCGCGGAGGTCGAGCGCATCGAGATCATCCCCGGGAGCTATCTGAAGGCCGGCGGTGGATTCGAAAACGTGGATCAGATCCGCGGATTGCTCGGCATCGATCTCATCGCGGTCCTCTCGTACGAGCAGACGCAATTCGGCGACTACGACGAGGCGTCGCTCCTCTATTGGACGATCGTCGGGAGCTACTTCGTCGAAGGCAACAAGAACGAGACGCACACTTTCGTCGACACGTCGGTGTTCGACATCCCCTCCCGTGCCTTGCTCTTCAACGCCGGAGGCCGGAGCCGCGTCCAGGACAGGTCGACGGCGATCGAGCTCTACGAGGCGCAACGCGCCGACAGCAAGCGGGGCTTCGAGGAGGCCGTCGACGCGATGATCGTCGAGCTCAAGACGTCGGTGGCGCGGTTCCGCGAAGAGGCGCGTGACGGCACCGTCCGCGGCGCCGGAACGCCGGCAATCTCGTTCGACCGAACGGCGATGCCCGAGGACCAGCGCACCGGCGCGGGCGCTGTCGGCGCGATCGAGCTCGTCGCGCTCGCGATCGCGGGCTCGATCGCGCTCCGTCGCCGCCGGGCGGCGTGAGCTTCGCCCGCCGGTGGCCGCTGTGGACGGCGGGACTGGTTCTCGCTTCGGCGTCACTCGAACGCTCGCCTGCGCTCGCCGGTGCACTTCGATTCGAGCGCGCGGTGCTGCGCCAGGGTGAGGTCTGGCGATTCCTGAGCGGTCACTTCGTCCACGACTCGGGCTCGCTCGCGATCCTCGATCTCACCGTGCTCTTCGTCTTCGGCGCGTGGTGGGAGCTGCGCTCGCGACGAACGTTCGCCGCGATCCTCGTCGCGAGCGCGCTCGCCGCCTCGAGCGCGGTGCTGGCGTTCACCGACCTCGACGTGTACGTCGGGTCGTCGGCGATGACGTCGGGCTTGTTCGTCGCTGCGGGGCTGGAGCTCGCCTTGCGCGAACGCGGGTGGATCCGCGGCGCGGGCGCCGTGGCGCTCCTCCTGTTCGTCGCACAGTGCGTCGCGCAGTCGCTGGGCAGCTTCACGTGGGTCACGCTGCCTGAGGGAATGAGCGTCTCCGCGCTCGCCCATGCCGCCGGCGGCGTCGCCGGAGGCGGCGTCGCGCTCGCGAGGCTCGCGACGGATCGTTCGCGGGATTGAGGGCGCGGGTCGCGACGAGCGGGTTCAGGAACCGCGTGCTCGCGTCGATACCAGCGCGATGACTCACGCCGCCGCCCCCCGGTTCACGCTCGATCGCCTCGACGCGATCCGCGCCGTCCTCGGCTCGCCCGACGTCAGCCTCGCGACCGCCGACACGCTCGACGCGCTCGAGCCGGACCCGACGAACAAGCCGCGCATCGTCGAGTGGCTGCGCGAGGGCGCCGCTCGCAACGAGCGCCGCTACGAGATCCGGTCGGCGCTGCGCGCTCTGGCGCGCGTGATCCGCCCGCGCAGCTACCTCGAGATCGGGACGCGCCGCGGCTGGAGCCTGGCGCAGGTCCTGTGCGAGTCCCAGCACGTCGACGCGTACTCGTTCGACTTGTGGATCGACGGTTACGGCGGCGTCGACAACCCCGGACCCGACTTCGTGCGCGAAGAGCTGCGCCGCGTCGCTCCCGCGCACCGCGGGCACCTCGAGTTCGTCTCGGGCAACAGCCACGACGTGCTCCCCGTGTTCCTCCAGAGCGCGCCGATGGGCGACGCCGAGCTGTCGCAGATCGATCTCGTGCGCGCCGGAGAAAGCGCCCCGCGGATGTTCGATCTCGTGACCGTCGACGGCGACCACACCGCGCTCGGAACCTGGTGGGACCTGAACGACGTCCTGCCGTGCGTCGCGGTGGGCGGCGCGCTCGTGATCGACGATCTGATCGACTCGTCGGACGAGAAGCTCGGTCTCCGCGCGGAGAGCCGATACGCGGAGCTGCGCGGCGTCCCCGCTGGCCTCGAGCCGTCGCTCCTCGCGCTCTGGGGGCGTCTCAAGGACGGGCTTCGCGACTGGGCGTTCTTCGAGTCGCTCGACTCGATCGTGCCGGTCGGCATCGCGGTGCGGATGCGCTGAAGCGCCGGGCTCAACGCTCGATCGCGCGCGCCGGACGCAGGCCGATGCTGTTCGCGCGCAGCCCCGGCGAGTACCCGAAGCGGTTGGACGAGCGCGCCGACGCCGCCGCATAGTTGAAGCTGCCGCCGCGCACGACGCGCGTGCTCGCGTCGAGGACGTTGCGCTCGCCGTCGCCTTCGCGCACGCCGCGCGAATAATCACCCAGCCAGTCGCGGCACCATTCCCAGACGTTGCCGTGCATGCTGTGCAGCCCGAACGCGTTCGCGCGGAAGACGTCGACGGGCGCGTGCGCGGCGTATCCGTCGTCGAAACCCGCGATCGGCGCGCTCTCCTGCCACGCGACGCTCGCGTTCGCGACCGACGCGTCGGGCAGGTTCGCGGCGCCGTCGAGCGACTCCACGCTCGCGCCGGTCCACCAGGGCGTCGTCGTCCCCGCGCGGCACGCGTACTCCCACTGCGCTTCGGTCGGGAACGCGAGGCTCATTCGGTGCAGCACGCGCTCGCAGTCGACCCAGCTCACCTGCTCGACCGGGTGCACCATCGAGTGGTACTGGCGTCCGAGCGCGGTCCCGGCTTCGAAGTTGCTCGGGTTCTCGCCGCTGATTCGTTGCCACTGCCGCTGCGTCATCTCGTACTTCGAGAGGAAGAACGGCGCGATCGACACGCGGTGCGCAGGCGACTCGTTCGGGAGCGCGGCGGGATCGTACGCGGGCGCCGCCGGGTCTTTGCTCTGCGCGCCCATCGTGAACTCGCCGCCGGGGATCAGGACGAGCACGAGGCTCGACGTCGTGCGGATCTTGAGGCGTCCGTTGGCGCCGCGCTTGGGCGCTTCCCCGCTCAGGAGGTGCGCGAACTCCCACAATCCCGACTCGGGATCGCGGCCGATCGGCAGGAGCCCGGGCTGCGGCGCGAGCGCGAAGCCCGCGTATTTCGGGGACGCGGCTGGATCGGCGATCGAA
>CAZQHA010000280.1:0-6327 GCA_964592795.1 uncultured Planctomycetaceae bacterium
GAGCCCCAGGACCACGTGCGCCAGGAAGCTGAAGCGCTTGACGTAGCTGTAGCCGAGCAGCACGACGAGCACGGGGAACGACAGCCAACCCGACAGCGGGTTCAGCGCGAACGCGCCGGCGACGAAGACGGCGCTGGCCCCGACGACGAGCCACGCGACCGAGCGCGCGGCGAGACGTCCCGCGGGGATCTCCCGCGCGCTCGTGCGCGGGTTCGCGGCGTCGAGGTCGCGATCGACGAGCCGGTTGAACGCCATCGCCGCGGTGCGCGCCGCGACCGCGCACACGACGATCCACACGAGCACGCTCCAGCGCGGAACGCCGCCTTGCGCGAGCCACGCTCCCTGCAGCGCGAACGGCAGCGCGAAGATCGAGTGGCTGAAGCGGACGAGCGAGACGTACTCGCGCAGCCCGTTCATGACACCTCGGGGCGCGGCGGTGGCGCGCCCGGATCCTCGGCGGCGGGAGCGAGCCCCTTCCAACGCGCACCCACGTGGTTCTCGATGCCGAGCCGGTCGAGGATCTTGCCGACGACGTGGTTCACGAGCTCGTCGAGCGTCTGCGGCCGGTGATAGAAGCCCGGCATCGCCGGCAAGACGATCGCGCCCAAGCGTGCGAGTCGGAGCATGTTCTCGAGGTGGATCGCCGACAGCGGCGTCTCGCGCGGCACGATCACGAGGCGACGGCCCTCCTTGAGCGCGACGTCGGCCGCGCGCTCGACCAGGTTCGAGCTGAAGCCGACCGACACGCGCGCCAGCGTGCCCATGCTGCACGGGCACAGGATCACGCCGCCCGTGAGCGACGTGCCCGACGACGGCGGCGCCTCGATCGCGTCCGGCGGAAACGCTCGGACCGATCGCGCGAGCGGACCCAGCCAGCGCGGCAGGACGTCGGGGAGGAGCTCGCCGCGTCCGCCGGGATCGATGCCGAGCTCGTGCCGCATCACCTTCGCGCCCGCCTCGGTGACGCAGACGTCGACCTCGTGGCCGGCGGCCGCGAGAGCGCGCAGCAGCGCGTCGGCGTAGGCGTGTCCGCTCGCGCCGGTGATCCCCAGGAAGAATCGCGTCATAGGAATGCGTCGGGCCCGGCGCCGAGCAGCAAGGCGAGATTGAACAGCGCGTGCGACCACGCCGCGACGCCCGGGCCGCGCCAGCGGAACAGCGCGGAGAGAAGCATGCCCGCGACGGCCCGCCAAGTGAAGACGTGCGGGTCGAACGGCTCGCCGCCGGCGCCGAGGGGCGCGAGGAACGTCGCGAGATGCGCGGCGGCGAAGACGAGGCCGGCCACGCCGATCGAGAGCACTTCGGAGACGATCCGCGCCGGCCGCTCGCCGGCGCCGAGCGCGCGCAGCGAGCGGATCGCGAGCAGGTACGAGAGGCTCTGCACACCCACGCGGAAGACGATCTCCTCGAACGCCGCGCCGCCACACACGAGCCCGGCCAGCGCCAGCGTCGGCACGGACGCGACCGGATCGAGTCGCGGCGGGTCCGCGCCGAGGAGCGCGAGGAGAAGGACGAGGATCGGGCCGAAGAGCGCCGCGGACAGCGCTCCTTCGAGCACGATGCGCGCGACGCGCGGCAAGAGCCCGATGGAAGCCCCGAACGTGCGCGTCAACGCGAAGAGCGCGAGCGCCCCGAGCACGACCCGGCGTGCGAGCGACGCGCGATCGCCGAGCGGCGCGAGCGGCAGGCTGAGCAACGCCTCCGCGGCGTTGCGCGTCGCCAGGCGGTCGGTCGCGAGCTCGTACGCGACGACGAGCGGCAGCATCGCGAGGAATCCCAGCGCGAGGCTCTTCTGCACGCGCTCGCCGCGATCGTGCCCGCCGTCCGCGGCGGAATCGCGCTCACGCATGCGGCCGCTCTGTCGCGCGCCCCCAGTGAAGATGCGCGATGCCGCGCGAGAGCGGCGCGAAGCCGAGCGCTCCGAACCCGACGCCCGCCATCTCGCGCGAGAACTCTTCCGGCTTCGGCCACGCCATCACCGTGCGCGGGAGGTAGCGGTACGCGTCGCCGTCCCGCGAGACGAGCGCGCCGAGCACGGGCAGGCAGCGCGTGAAGTACGCGCGGTACGCGCGCGACAGAACCGCTCCCTGCGGCATGCTGAACTCGAGCACGAGCGCGATGCCGTCCGGGCGCAGCACGCGTCGCATCTCGGCCAGCGCGCGCGCGGGGTCGGCGACGTTGCGGATCCCGAACGCGACCGAGCACACGTCGACGCTCGCGTCGCGCGCGGGGATGCGCAGCGCATCCGCGTTCGCGAACACGATCGGCGGTCGGCCCGCGCTCCGGCGGAGGTCCTTTCCGCGCGCGTACCGCAGCATCTCGTGGGTGAAATCGAGCGCGACGACGCGCGCGCCTTCGCGCGCGAACGCGAGGGCCACGTCGCCGGTGCCGCAGCACAGGTCCAGCACGAGGCGGCCGCGGACGTCGCCCGCGCGCGCGACGAGCGCCCGCCGCCAACGCTGATCGACGCCCGCCGAGAGGACTCGATTCAGGAGGTCGTAGCGCGGCGCGATGCGCGCGAACATCGAGCGAACCTCGCGGGGATCGGGCATGAGGGCTTGGCCTGCCATTCCTAACGGATGTCGCGCGCGGAGGAAAACGCTCGCTCCGCCGCGCGCTCGCTCGGCGCGGAAACGCGCGACGAAAGAACGCTCGCCGCGCGGAGGAAAAAGAGCGCGCCCGCGGGGAGGCCCACGGGCGCGCATGGATCCGGCGCGGAAGTTCGACTACTGGCGGAAGTAGTCCATCACGACGCGCACATCGGTCGCCGGGATGGATTGTGTTCCGGGCTGGAAGACGTTCGTGTCGAAGCGCTGGAAATTGCCGTCGACGCGGATCACGTCGACGACGCCCTGGCCTTGCGTCGGGGTCGGGATCGCGGCGAACAGGAAGCGCGGCTCGCTCGTGTTGGCGATACCCGGGCAACCGCCGCGCACGATGTTCTTGCCGTTGATCGGGATCGGAGCCGCGGCGCTGTACACGGATGGGAAGTTCGGCAATCCCGCGATGCTGCGCAGGTTGTCGAACGCGATGTCGCTCGGCAGGCCCGAGAGGACGTCGCCGCCGATCGAGACCTGCACGCCGTACGCCATGTCGCGGAACTGCGGGTTCAGCGCGAGCGTGACGTTCAGCAAGATCGCGCCCGTCAATCCGCTTTCGATGACGAGCTTCGAGAGCGCCGGTACGCCGGCCGGACCGGGGGCCTCGGTCTCGGGATGGAGCGGACCCTCGTGCGCGATCCAGACGCTCGAGCGCAGATCGACCTGGTCGGCTTGGATCGCCTTCGGATTGCGGAAGGTCTGCGGCACGATGCCGACGACGTCGTCGTAGCCCCAGCCGTTCACCGTGTTCGGGCCGGACTCGTACACCGCGACGCGGCCGCTGCGGTTCAGGATGTAGCCGAAGTACACGTTGCGCGCGTAGCCCCAGCACACTTGACGCGGAGTGATCGCGAGGTCGAACGGCCGATTGAGCTGCGCCCCGACGACCTTGCGCGCGGCGCCCGTCGCGGCGCTGATGACGGTGATCGTGTTGTCGGCCTCGTTGCAGACGAGGATGTCCTCGTTGCCCGGATCCCACGCGATTCCGCGCGGCCGGTTGCCGACGACGGTCTCTTGCACGATCTGGTGGAACGATGCCGAGTTCGGGTCGATGTCGATGAACGACACCAGGTTGCCGACCTGATTCACGACCGCGAGCAGGTCCAGGTTGGGCGACATCGCGAGCGAGGTCGGATCCTGCGTCGGGATGCGGTCGATGACCGTCATGCGGTTGCTGTTGAGCACGACGATTTCGCGGCGGTTGCGATCGATCACGTACAGGTAGTGACCGATCTGTTGGCGGATCATGTACGACTGGCAGGACGCGATCGTCGTCGGGCCATTCGATGGAGCTTGGAAGAACGCGTTCTGCTCAGGCGTGAGCAGCCCGCTCGGCGGCTCGGGATTGGCACCGAACGGTGATCCGAACGCATCGCCGGGAGCGAGCAGATTCGCCAGGCCCGTGAGGGCGACGCCGCCGGTGGTGAACAGCGTGTCGATCGACGTCGGCTCCTGACCACCGATGTACGGCGAGACGCACAGCGGCGGGAACACGAGCGGTGGCGGATTGGGGTGAGGTGCCCAGCACATCAGGTTCTCCGCACCGTAGCCCACGATGCCGTTGTTGCCGCCGTTGAAGAGCGGCACGGGCGTCAGCGTGTTCGACACGTTGCCGGTGAACGCGCCGTTCTGAACAGGATTGATGACCTTCTGGCCGTCGATCGTGCACAGCGCGCCGCCGCCGGCTTGGCAACCGAACGGCGCGGGGCCGTTGTTGAACGTCGAATCGAGCGCGTGACCGAGCATCATGTCGTCGACCGAAGTGATGTCCGGGGCGCGGATCAAGCGATCCTGGAGCGAGCTGTCCTTCGTCAAAGTGAAGACGCCCGCCGAGCCACCGTTGAACGTGCACGTGCCGGGCAGCAGCGAAGGCTTGAGCAGAGCGCCCTGCAGCCGGACGTTCGGATTGTTCGGGTAGTTCGAGAGCCCCTCCGACTCGGGGCCGAACTCCGCGTTGTAGAGCGGGTTGCCGGTCGACGCGCCGAAGCCGTTGAGGTCGACCACCGAGAGACCCGGCACGGCTCCCGCGCGACCCAGATAGATCGTGTCCGGCGTGACCGGAGCGTTCGCGACGCCCGGGCCCTCGCCGGTGAAGAAGTGCGTGCTCGCGCCAAACTGATTGATCGAGCCCTTCAGGTCACGGAACTGGTTCGGATTCACCGTGACCGTGACCTTGTTGAAGTTGCCGCACTCGAAGCCCTCCGGACCTTGTCCGGGGAAATGGAACGCAGGGATGAGCTCGAAGGTCGAAAGGTCGTACACGCTGACCGGGCTGACCGTGAACGGTACTTTGACCGACCCGCCCGACGGACCGAACTCGACGAACACTGCCGAGCTCAAATCGGGCGCCGTCGCCGTCTGGATCGAGCCCAGGCTCAGCGGCTGAACGGGCTCGGTGAACTGGATGCGGACGTTCGTGAGCGGGTCGACGTTCTGATCGCCCTGACCGGGGGTCACGAGCGGTGCGATCGACGGCGGCGGCGTCGTCGAGACTTCTGGTTTGAGGTTGTCCAGCCCGACGGTCGTGCACGCGAGCGCGGCGCGCTTCAGGTTCTTGCCGTTCGTGCCCTTCACGCCGGTCGAGATACTGAGGCGGATCTGCTTGCCGGACGGGAACTTCTCCAGCGTCGCGAGGTTGTCGTCGGAATCCGCGACGAGCACGATCGTGCGCGGGCTGATCAGCTCGTTCGATCCCGTGAACTCGTAGCCCGGCGTGCCCGGGAAGCCGACGCCCTCGACCTGTCCGTCGGCGGCCAGCTGCGGGACGCCGTTGACGAGCTCGACCCAGTGCTGCAGCGGCAGCTGCAAGGTGTTCGGATCCGGCTGTCCCGCGTACGTGAAGCCGTTGATGAACGCGCGCACCGGGATGGCCGAGGTCGTGCCGTTCGACGGATCGACCGCGACGAGCGTCACGGTGCCGAACAAGCCCGAGTTGCTCTGCGCGAGCGGCGAGGGATCGAGCACCGAGGTGATGTCGACGTCGCGATCGAAGGTCGCGTAGAAGAAGTGATTGCCGGGCAGGTTGCTCGGCACGATCGCCTCGGTCGGGAACTGCTGCACCGGACGAATCTGGTTGAATGGATTGACGTGCCGGAGCAGGTCGTCGTGCGTGCGGATCGACACGATCGTCGACGTGATCTGACCCTGGTCGTCCACCGCCAGCACGGTGTGGGGCAGGATCTGACCGAACCCGTTCGAGACCTGCTCCAAGTCCATCGCGGCGTTGGAGGAATCGGCGTCGCCACCGCCCGAGCACGCGGCGAACACGAGGCCCAATCCGGCGAGGGAACCCGCGGACAACCGAGACTTCGTCATGAGGAGCACCTGTCTTTTCGAATTGCGGACGGCTTCAGGAGGCGTGGCGCGCCGAACACTCCGGACTTCGAGTTGAGCGTCGCCACGAGTGTAAGAATGCACTGGGCTCCGCTCCGCGCGCGGCCGCGCAGACACAACACGTGTTCCGGGCCGGGTGGACGCGCCGAGCGAATCGATCTGGAGACCCCTTATCCTTTGCCTTCCAACGGGTTACTGACCGCGCGACGACGCCCCCGCGGGCGGCGGAATCGCGTTCCGCCGGCGCGCGCGTGCGAAGGGATCGCGCGGGCTCGTGCGCTGCCGCACGCGGCGGGGCACGAGGGCGCCCAGTGTTGGCTGGGTCCGGCGCTCTGTCAAGGCGCCACGGTCCGCGCTCGCGCGGACCGGATCCATCGGTGCGCGCTCCCCGCCC
>CAZQHA010000281.1:0-6310 GCA_964592795.1 uncultured Planctomycetaceae bacterium
CCCCTGGAACGATGGCCGCCCCGCGACTATTCCGTTCGCTGCACGAGAACCGCCGTGTCCACCGAGATCGATCCCACCGATTCGAGCGCCCGACTCCACGCGACCCGGACGCGCGCGTCGCGCGCCGCCGACTGGCTCGTGGGACCGCTGCTCCTGTGCGCGACGATCGGCGCCGTGTCGCTCGTGTTTCGCGGTCCCGTCGGACTCTTCGCCATCGCGCTCGCGTGCTTCGGCGTGCTCGGCGTCGCGTGGCTCCTGATCTGCGTGTTCTCGTCGGCGCGCGCCGATCGAACGTGTCCCTCGTGCGGACGCGCGGAGCTCGAGCGCCTCGACCCTCTCAGCACGCGTGGTGTAGTCTGTCGAACTTGCGGACGATGGGATCGCGAGCAGAGCTCGTTCCTCATGGCGGAAGAGGAAGGACCGATCGAGCCGATCGTGATGCGGGAGAGGCAGCGGAAGTGAAGGACCCGATGGATGGCACGCGGATGGTCGATCTGACCCTCACGCGGATCGTGATCCACGAAGGATCGAACGAGCAGTACATCTTCTTGAAGGAGAACAAGGGCAAGCGCGGCTTCCCGATCGTCATCGGCACGACGGAGGCCGGCGAGATCCGCCGCGTCGTCAACGGGCTGCAGCCCGAGCGGCCGCTGACGCACCAGCTGACGCACGAGGTGATCCGCGCTCTCGGCGGCGAGCTCAAGCGCGTCGACATCGTCGATCTGCGCAACAACACGTTCTTCGCGCAGCTCGTGCTCCAGAAGCAAGGCGGCGAGCTGATCGCCGTCGTCGACGCGCGCCCGAGCGACGCGGTCGCCCTCGCGCTGCGCGCGAAGTGTCCGCTGCGCGTCACCGAAGCCGTGCTCGAGCGCGTGCGCACCGACAGCAGCGGCCCCGATCCCCTCCCCGACGTCGGCGACGAAGGCGCGGCACCCTAGATCGCGGGGGGTCGCGCGGCTTGCAAGCGCACCGGTCCGGTGCGAGGCTCTCCGTTCGCGCGGAGGCGTGGCAGAGCGGCTGAATGCAGCGGTTTTGAAAACCGCCATGTCGCAAGGCATCAGGGGTTCGAATCCTCTCGCCTCCGCCACCTCTCGAACGCGCCGACGCCGCGCGATTCGCTGACGACATGACCGAGAAGAAGACCACCGGCTACGTCCACGGGTTCACGGAGGCCGAACAGGAGCGCCTCTACCGGCAAGCGCGCTTCGTCGAGCACCGCGTTCACGATCGCCTGCCGTACCGGCGCAGCAAGCAGATGATCGAGGTCGGATGCGGCGTGGGCGCGCAGACCGAGATCTTGCTCCGACACTTCCCCGACCTGCACATCACGGGGGTCGACCAGTCCGAGACGAACCTCAATCAAGCGCGCAGGCACATCGAGAAGCTCCCTTGGGCGCACGGCCGACACGAGTTCGTCCTGGGCGATGCGGGAAACCTGCAGTTCGATGCCGATCGATTCGACTCCGCGTTCCTGTGCTGGATCCTCGAGCACGTCGCCGACCCCACGCTCGTGCTCTCGGAGACGCGCCGCGTGCTGCGCCCCGGTTCGCCGATCGTCGTCACCGAAGTGCAGAACGCGACGTTCTTCGTCGAGCCGTACAGCCCGCACACGCTGAACTATTGGATGGCGTTCAACGACTTCCAGCTCGAGATCGGCGGCGATCCCTTCGTCGGCGCGAAGCTCGGCAACTTGCTCCAGGCCGTCGGCTTTCGCGACATCACGACGGAGGTGAAGACGATCCACCTCGACAACCGCATGCCCGGGGAGCGCGCCGAGTTCATCGAGTACTGGACCGAGCTGCTCCTCTCCGGGGCCGAGGGGCTGCAACGCGCGGGCAAGGTCTCTCCGGACGTCGTGGAGGGCATGACACGGGAGCTCCACGAAGTCGCGCACAACCCAAACGCCGTCTTCTTCTACGCGTTCGTGCAAGCCCGCGCCGTCGTGTGGTGAGCCGACCCAGGCTGCGCGCCTTGCCGCTCCCCGCGTGCCCCAGTACGATTCCGCGCCATCCTGCGGAGAGGTGGCAGAGTGGCCGAATGCGCCGGCTTGCTAAGCCGGTGACTCCTGAATTGGGGTCCGAGGGTTCGAATCCCTCCCTCTCCGCCAATCCGACGACGTCGCGAGGGGCATCGATGGGACACCGCGTGGGAGCCTGGCTCGCCGTCGCGCTCGCGCTGATCTCTTGCGCGAGCTGTGCGGCGCAGAGAATCCTGACCATCTCGTCGGAGCCTCCGGGCGCGCTCGTGCTCCTCGACGATCAAGTCGTCGGAACGACGCCGTACCAACGCGAGTTCCAGGCGTACGGAACGCGTCGCGTGACGCTCTACCACGCGGGCTACCGCACGAGCTCACGGCTCGTCGAGCTCATCCCGCCGTGGTACGCGCGCTTCCCGATCGACATCATCAGCGAGGTGCTGATCCCGGTCGGCTGGAAGGACATCCACGCGGTCGACTTCACGCTCGAGCCGGAGAGCGGCGAAGTGACCGAGCCCGACCTGCAAGCCGTGCTCGAGCGCGCCGAGAACCTGCGGCGTGCGACGCCGGAAGGTCCGCGCGACATGAACCCTGCGCCGACGCCGCGGCCGCCGATCGACCCGGACTCGCCGTGAGCTCGCGATCCAACCTCGCGGCGCGCGGCGAGTTCGAAGGCCGGCGCGCCACCGTCATGGGCCTGGGGCTCTTCGGCGGCGGCGTGGCCGTCGCGCGGTTCCTGAGCCGCCGCGGCGCGCGGGTCACCGTCACCGATCAACGCAGCGCCGAGCAGCTCGCTCCCGCACTGCGCGAGCTGGCGGGATGTGACGTGCGCACCGTGCTCGGCGAGCACCGCGCCGAAGACTTCACCGACACCGATCTCGTGGTCGCGAATCCGGCCGTTGCGCCGTCGAGTCCGTACCTCGCGCTCGCGCGCGCGGCGCGCGTCCCGGTCTCGTCCGAGACGGCGCTCTTCCTCGAGCACTGCCCCGCGCGCATCGCCGCGATCACCGGCACGCAGGGCAAGAGCTCTACCTGCAACACGCTCGCGCAGCTCTTGGGCCACGCTGGAATGCGCGCGCACTTGGGCGGCAACATCGGTCGCTCGCTGCTCGAGGACGTCGACGCGATGACGCCGGAGGACGTCGTCGTGCTCGAGATCTCGTCGTACCAACTGGAGGCGCTCGACTTCTCGGGGTTCGCGCGCCCGCCGCGCGTCGAGGTCGCGACCGTGACCAACGTGCTCGCCGACCACATCGAGCGCCACGGCAGCCTCGAGAGCTACGCCGCCGCCAAGCGACGACTGCTGGACCTCGCGGCGCTCGCTTCGGGCACCGTGTTCCTCTCGGCCGAGGACCCGCTGTTCGCCACGTGGCACACGAGCGGCGTGCGGCGCGTCGACGTGTTCCCCACGCGCGCGTCGGACACCGGGCTCAACTTCGCGGGCGGCTGGTTCCGTCGCGATCGGACGGAGCTCGGCAGCGTCGCCAGCCTGCGCTTGCCGGGACTCTTCCAGCGCGAGAACACGCTGTACTCGCTGGGCATCGCGGAGGCGCTCGGCGCGGCGCCCGAGCGTCTCTCCCGCGCGATCGAGCACGTCCGCGGCTTGCCTCACCGGCTCGAAGACCTCGGGTTCCATCGCGGTCATCGCGTGTGGGACAACGCGGTGTCGACGACCCCGGATTCGACGCTGGCGGTCATGCCGTCGCTCGCCCCGGGATTCACGCTGGTGTGCGGCGGCAAGCCGAAGGCGCTCGCCCTCGAGCCGCTGCTCGACGCAGCGCGGGGTCGCGTGCGACGCGTCGTCGTGTTCGGGGCGGCGGTGGATGCGTTCGCTCCCGCGTTCCGCTCGCGCGGGTTCGAGACGTGGAGCGCTCCGACCGTCGAAGGCGCCGTCGCTCTCGCGTTCGAGCACATGGCGGAAGGCGAGGAGCTCTTGTTCTCGCCGGCCTGCGCGAGCTTCGACGCCTACCTGAACTTCAAGGAGCGTGCGCTGGCGTTCCGGCGCGCGCTGCCGAGCCGAGAGTCCGAGGCGCTGGGCTCCGCGGCGACGACGCGATGAGCCTCGACGTCGCCGATCCGCGTGTCGCGGCGACGCTCCGGAGGATCGATCCGTATGCGCGCTCGCTCCTCGAGCGCGCGGGTCAGCACGCGCTGCGCCTGCACGCGGACGTCGTGTCTCCCGATCACTTGCTCTCGACGTTGATGGACGATCCGCGGTGCGCGGCCTGCGCCGCGGTGCTGCACGCGTTCGCGGATCCGGCGACGATCGCCAGCGAGGCGCTCGCGATCTCGCCCGGCGTGATGGTCGTCGGCTCGGCCTCGACGCTGCCGTTCTCGACGCTCGGCCTCGCGGCCCTCGTGCGCGCCCGGGAGCGCGCGGCCGGGGAGCGCGCGGCGGAGATCGTCGAACGCCACGTGCTCGCGGAGGCGATCGCCGCGCTTCCGGAGCGACTGGTGAAGTCGCTGTCCGCGGCCGGACTCTCGATGAGCGCGCTCGAAGGCGAGAGCGCCGCGGAACTCGGTCCGCCGATCGCGAAGGAGGGGCCGCTCTTCAGGCACTTCTCCGCCGGCGCGAAGCGCTGTCTCTCGTCCGCGAACCACGTCGCGGCGAGCTTTTCGCTGTCCGCGATCAGCCCGGCGCACCTCGCGCTGGCGTGCCTCCAGGTGGACGAGACGCTCGCCGCGCGTGTCGGCATGCGCTTCCCGCGCGCACGACTCGTCCTCGCCGCGCACACCGCGGACGAGACGCCGCCGTCCCCGCGCGTCCTCGGCCCGGACGCCGGGCTCGTCGCGTACATGAGCTCGCTCCCCGACGGCGCAGACAGCCTGGCCCTGCTCGAGCGCTGCCTGACGCACGCCTCGCCCGAACTCGCCCAAATTCTGACCCGGCACAAGGTAAGGCCCGAGCTCCTCGTGCGGGCGCGCGGCGTGTTCCGCGATCCCGCGCCCGAGGACGAGGCGTCGGCGTGAGGGCCGCTCCCCGGCGCAAGGGGGGCCTGGTGTCTCGACGATAAGCCGTCCTGGGGCTATAGCTGTATCCACGGTCGAGCTCGGTCGACACCACACGGACATGATCTGCCAGAACTGCCTCAAGAACGCCGCGTCCGTCCACGTGACGGAGATCGTCGAGATCGCCGCCGAGAGCGGCACCGATAACGTCAAGGGGCCCGACGACGCGCAGAAACGAACCGTCCAAGAACAACACCTGTGCGAGCTGTGCGCGCAGACGATGGATCTGCCGAACATGCCGGCGGTCAAGAAGAGCATGACCGAGGTGTGGAAGCTGTTGCAGATCTCCGCGCAGCAGACCCGCAAGAAGGGCGGACCGGTGTGCTCGAGCTGCGGGATGAGCCTCGAGGAGTTCCGCAAGAAGGGTCGCCTGGGCTGCGCGAAGGACTACGAGGTGTTCGTCAACCACATCGGCGAGCTCCTCGAGCGCGTGCACGGCGCGCGCACGCACAAGGGTCGGATCCCGGCGTCCGAGCCGAGCACTGCCGCGCCGGCGGCGTTCGATGCGGTCGGCACCCTGCGCCAGCGGCTCGAAGCCGCGATTCGCGAAGAGGCTTACGAGAGCGCCGCGCGACTGCGCGACGAGATCAAGGCCTTGGAGACCAAGAGCCACGACTGAGTCCCGGCGACGGAGCTTTCGGCGCGCCGGTAGGAATCGCGTTCCGCATGGCCGGCCGACTTCGTCGCAATTCGACTCGCCGGCGCGAGCATCGGTAAACCCACGGGCTCTTGAAGGCCGAAAGGCTAGGGTTAGCTACCATTCCGGTCCCCGGCTGATGGAGCACAGGCGCCCGGGTACCCGTTTCCAAGAGACGCGCACGGACAGATAGAGGACCGCATGTTTGACCGCTTCACGGACCGCGCCAAGAAAGTGATGAACCTCGCTCGCCAAGAGGCGCAGCGGTTCAACCACGAATACCTCGGCACGGAGCACATCCTTCTCGGCCTCGTCCAGGAAGGCAGCGGCGTCGCCGCCAACGTGCTCAAGAACATGAGCATCGACCTGAACAAGATCCGGACGGAGGTCGAGAAGATCGTCAAGTCCGGACCTTCGATGGTGACGATGGGCCAACTGCCCTTCACGCCGCGCGCGAAGAAGGTGCTCGAGCTCTCGATGGAGGAAGCCGGCAACCTCGGCCACAACTACATCGGGACCGAGCACCTCTTGCTCGGGCTGATCAAGGAGAACGAAGGCATCGCGGCCCAGGTCTTGATCAACCTCGGCGTGAAGCTCGAGGACGTGCGCGAAGAGGTGCTCGATTTCCTCGGCGCGGACACCGCGGACGAGGAAGAGGAAGAGACGACGCTCACCGAGGGCACGCAGTC
>CAZQHA010000282.1:0-6303 GCA_964592795.1 uncultured Planctomycetaceae bacterium
ATGCAACTCGCGCGATTCTCGATCGTCGGAGCCGGCGCACTCTCGCTGGCGATTGGCTCGGGCTGTGGATCCGGGACCGCGGGAATCGTTGCGGGTGGGGGGGACGGCGGCGGCGGATCCTCCAACCTCGCGAGCACGATCTCCGCGTTCTCGATCGACGATCCGAAGGTATCGCCGACGCGTGTGAGCTTCGTGGTCAGCGATCCGGAGGCGGACGACGCGACCGTCGAGCTCTCCTACCAGATCGCGGGGGCGGCGCCCAAGCCGCTGACGCAGATCGCCGGCGTGCGCAAGAATCCCGCATCGCTTCCGAGCTCGGCCGAAGGCATCGCGTACGAGCTCGAGTGGAGCTTCGCCGACGAGCCCGATCTGCCCGACGACGCGAGCTACGTGGCCGACATCCAAGTGTTCGGCCTGGTCGCGGGCGGCGTGCAAGAGATCCAGCTCGGCGCGAACGCCACGGCGATCGGCCTTGGAAACGATCCACCCGAGGTGTCGAGCGCTGTCGTTCCGAGCGGCGAGGTCGACGGCATCGTCGGCGTCGCGCTCACGATCCGCGACAGTTCGAACGACGTGGTGAGCGTGCGCGTGGAGTACGACGTGATCGGCGACGAGCCGGACGCGGGCTGGCGGCTCGCGCGGCCCGCGTTGCTCGAGTCGACGCCGGACTACGCGTTCGAGGGCGTCTTGGCGGCTTTCCTCGGAAGCGACGTCGAGTTCTTCTGGGACACGGACGTCGACTTGGCGGAGCTCGAGCGCGACGCGCGGCTGCGGTTCACGGCGGTCGATCGCGTCGTGGAAGGTGCGCCGCTCGTCACCGGCGCGATCCACGTCGACAACAACGCGGCGCCGATCGCGCAGTTCGACTCGGGCCCGCTGATTCTGAATCCCGATGAGCGCCGCGGAATTCCGATTCCATTTCGCGTGATCGACGAGGAGAGCGACCTCGTGGACGTCATCTTCCAGTGGCGACACGAGGGAGAGAGCTTCCCCGCACTGCCGGCCGCGGGCTCCTCGCTCGACGCGATCTTGGCGGATCCTGCACAACGACGCGCGCATCGCATCTGCGCGCCGTACCGGCGAAGCGCGCAAGGTCGCGTCGTCCCGGTCGACGCGTCGCACGTCCGCTTGCCCGAGCTCGCATCGGGCGAGAGCTGGCTCCTGGCGTCCGGGCTCCAGGGTCGCACGCTCGAGCTCTTGCGACCGCCGTCGACCATGGGGCCCATCACGCCGAGTTGGAGAGCGAATCCACTCGTGTCTCCCGTCGCAGCGTTGCCGCTCGGGGACGGACTCACCGCGGTCGTGGTCGACAGTTCGGATGGAGTTCGTCTGCGTGAGATCGAGCTCTCGACGGGCGTGGTTTCGCGTGAGATCGCGATGCTGGGGCCGGGGGTTCCGAGCGCGATGGAGTTCGAGGCTGGCGGCGAGTCCGCCGTCGTCATCGCGATCGACGGCGGCGGTGCGTGGCGCTTGGAGCGCGTCGATCTGAAGAGTGGAGCGCGAACCGAGATCGCGGTCTCGGATGGCCGCGAGCCGGCACCGGTACACGGCATCGCCAGCCTGGGCGCGCACGCGGCGGTGATCACGGTCGGATCGTCGCTGCTCTACTGCGATTTCCGCGACGCCTCCGCGCGTCGCGTCGTGACGCTCCAGGACGATCTTGCGACGCCGTGGGGCGTGCTCGTGGATCCACTCCGCGCGGAGCGCGTCTACGTCGCGGAACGCGACGCCGACCGGATCCTCTCCATCGATCTCGATTCGCACGCGAGCATGCCCGTCGTCGTGGACACCGCGAGCCCGGCGACGATCGAACGTCCCACCGCGCTCGCGCTCGAGCGCAATCGCGCGCGCATGCTCGTCGTCACGAACGACCCGGCGAGCGGCTCTCGGATCGTCGGTCTCGATCTTGGCGCGTCGGGCGGCAACGTCGCGTTTCCGGTAGGTGGCCCGTACGCCGATGCAATCCGCTCGATCGCCGTGGGCGCCGACGGACTGCGACTGGCCGTGCAAACGTCGACGCACGGATTGTGGATCGGCGGCGGCGTCGCACAACGCCGCCAGGTCGCCAGTGGTCCCGACTCCGATTACCAGGTTGCAGTCGATTCGCCGTTCGATCCCGTCCCGGGCGCGGGCCAGGCGTGGCGGATCGGAGTCGATCAAGGGGAGCGCGTGCGCGCCGATCCGCATGGAGTCGAGTCTAGATTCGTTTGGGACACCACGGACGCGCAGCACGGAGCTTGCTTCCTCCGTGCGGTCGCGCGGGATGATGAGCTCGGTCCCGTGGCGCAGGGCGCGGCGCCGAAAACGGTTCGCTCGAATCTGGACGTCGAACCGCTCGTGCTGGGTGGACCGTCTCTCACGCCGGAGGGTCCGTATTCCGTGGCCACGGCGGACTTCGACCGAGACGGCGACCTCGACATCGTCTCCGCCAACGGAACGAGTCACGAGCTGACGATCTTCCTCCAAGTCTCTCCCGGCGAGTTCGATCCCGAGCCGCTCACGTTGGGTGGTCCAGGTGTCACGGACTTTCCGATGTCGGTCGCCGCAGGCGACTTCGACGGTGACGGCAACGTCGACGTCGTGTGCTCCAACGTGGTGGGATTCGATCTGAAGATCTTCTTCCAGACGGCGCCCGGCCAATTCGCGACGCAGCCCACGGCGCTGGGTGGTCGTTCGGTGACGGACCTGCCCTGGGCGGTGGCGACCGCAGACCTCGACGGCGACGGCGACCTCGACATCGTTTCGGCGAACGGAGTCGGCCGGACGCTCACGGTGTTCTTCCAGACTTCGCCCGGGAGCTTCTCGCGCGACCCGTTGATTCTCAGCGATCGGTCGCTCCTGAATCCGTTCGACGTGGTTCCCGCCGACCTGGACGGTGACGGGGACATCGACTTGGTGTGTGCCGACTTGCAGGCGAGTGACTTGAAGATCTTCTTCCAGCTTTCGCCGGGGAGCTTCTCGAAATCGCCGCTGGTGCTGACGCATGCGCTTGCCGGCGGTGAGTCCGTCGTCGCCACGGACGTGGACGGAGACTGCGACGTCGACCTCATCTACCTGTCGGTCGTGTTCGTGCAGACGGCGCCCGGAACGTTCGAGTCGCGGCCGGCGCCCCAAATTCGCGGCAGGTCGCTGGCGGCGGCGGATCTGAACGGAGACGGAACGGTCGACCTGGTGACCGTCCACGAGTCCGGTACGCGCATGGCGCTCCATTTCCAGAGCTCGACCGGGATCTTCAGCCCTCGACCGCTCGAGATCGGTGGACCTCCGCTCACCGTCTTTCCCTATTCTGCGGAAGCCGTGGATTTGGACGGCGACGGTCGGATCGACATCGCCGCCGCCAACAGCGCGAGCCTCAACGTGACGGTCTTCCGGCAAGGCTCGTCCGCGAGCTTCGCGTCCGCGCCAATCACGCTCGAAAGTCCACCCATCACGGACACCGCCCTGTCCGTCGCTTCAGCGGACTTCGACGGCGACGGCGACCTCGACGTGGCTTCGGCCAACTACACCAGCCGTTGCTTATCCGTGTTCTTCCAGACTTCGCCAGGGGTCTTCTCGCCACAGCCGGGTGTGCTCGGTGGTCCGTCCATCACCGACGCGCCATACGCCGTGGCCGCGGCCGATTTCGACGGCGACCATCGCATCGACGTCGTCTCCTCCAATTACGTCACCAACTTCGAGCCCGGCAACCTGACGATGTTCTTCCAAACGGAAGCCGGGAGCTTCGAACGCGATCCGCTGGTCATCAGCGGTCCGTTGATCCGGCGACTCGGATCGATGGTGCCGGTGGATCTCGACGCGGACGGCGACATGGACATCGTTGCCGTGAGAGCAGGAGCACATCCTGAACCAGGCAGCTTGATCGTCCTGTTCCAGACGCGCTCGAGGAGTTTCTCTCCCGTCTTGGTGGGCGACGGAACGATTGCGGCGACTCCCGCCTCCGTGTCCGCGGCGGACCTGGACGGAGATGGAGATCTCGATCTCGTGTCGGCGAACGGAGACGGCTTCATCGGCGAGGTGACTGTCTTCTTCCAAACCTCGCGAGGTGGATTCGAGTCCCGACCGCTGGTGCTGGACCGCGCTTCGACGGGATCTCCTTCGTCGGTGGCGGCGGCCGACCTCGACGGTGACGGCGACATGGACGTCGTCGCGAGCTATCCCGGACCGTCGGATACGCAGGTCGCGATCTGGCTCCAGACCGCGCCGCGACGATTCGCGCTGCAGCCGACCTTGCCACAGCTCGGTGGGTTCGCAGCGGTCGTCACCTGCGCGGATGTCGATGGTGACGGAGACTCCGACGTGATTTCCGGATCGGGCACCCAGCTATCCGTGTTCTTCCAGAGCTCGCCGGGACGATTCGCGACACAGCCGCTGGTGCTCGGCGGGCCGATGGTGGGAGGCTTGCCCGCGCTGGTCGCGACGGACCTCGACGGCGACGGCGATCCCGATCTCGTGTGCACGACGAGCTTCAGCAACGCCATCAACGTCTTCTTCGGGGGGCGCTGAGCAGGGCAGTCCGGCGTCCGCGGTCGAACCGACGTCGCGCGGCGTGCGCGCGAGGTTATCCTCCTCGCCCGCATGTCCTTCACCGACCAAGAGATCCTCGAAACCGTGCGGATGATCGAGCTCGAGACGCTCGACATCCGCACGACCACGCTCGGCATCAACCTGCTCGACTGCGCCGACCCCGACGCGGAGAGCGCGTGCGAGAAGGTCTACGCCAAGATCGTCCACCACGGGAAGGACCTCGTCGCGGTCGCGAGCTCGATCGCGAGCGACTACGGCGTGCCGATCGTCAACAAGCGCATCGCGGTGACGCCGATCTCGCTCGTCGCGGCGGCGTCGGCGGCGAGCGACCTCACGCCCTTTGCGCGCGCGATGGACGCGGCGGCGGCGGCGGTCGGCGTCGACTTCATCGGCGGCTTCACGGCGTACGTGCACAAGGGGTTCACGACGAGCGACCGAGCGCTCTTCGACTCGATCCCGGGCGCGCTCGCGGAGACGAAGCACGTGTGCTCGTCGGTGTCGCTCGCGAGCACGCGCGCCGGAATCAACATGGACGCGGTCAACCGCTTCGCCGAGGTGATCCTCGCGACGGCGGATCGGACGGCGGCGAACGGAGGCCTGGGCTGCGCGAAGCTCGTCTGCTTCTGCAACGCGGTCGAGGACAACCCGTTCGTCGCGGGCGCGCACCATGGAATCGGTGAAGCAGAGACGGTGCTCAACGTCGGCGTGTCGGGACCGGGCGTCGTGCGTTCGGCGCTCGAGCGCCTCGGCCCCGACGCCGACCTGCTGGCGGTCGCGGAGACGATCAAGCGCACCGCCTTCAAGGTGACGCGCATGGGCGAGCTCGTCGGTCGCGAAGCCGCGCGGCGTCTCGGGACGACGTTCGGCATCGTCGACGTCAGCCTCGCGCCGACGCCGGCGGAGGGCGATTCGGTCGCGGACATCCTCGAGCTGATCGGCCTCGACCGCACCGGCGCGCCGGGGACGACGGCGGCGCTCGCCCTGCTCACCGACGCCGTGAAGAAGGGCGGCGCGATGGCGTCGTCGAGCGTCGGCGGCCTCTCGGGCGCCTTCATCCCGGTGTCCGAGGACAGCGGCATGATCCGCGCGGTGCGCGAGGGCGCGCTCTCGCTCGCGAAGCTCGAGGCGATGACGTCGGTGTGCTCGGTCGGGCTCGACATGGTCGCGGTGCCCGGCGACACGAGCGCCGCGACGATCGCCGGCATCATCGCGGACGAGATGGCGATCGGCATGGTCAACAACAAGACGACGGCGGTGCGCATCATCCCGGTGCCGGGCAAGAAGCCCGGCGAGACGGTGGAGTGGGGCGGACTGCTCGGCACGGCGATCGTGCAGGATCCGGGAGCGTTCAGCTGTCCGGGGTTCTTCGCGCGCGGCGGACGGATTCCGGCGCCGCTGCAGAGCTACAAGAACTGATCTCGGTCGAGACCGCGGAGCGCTGGGCGCTCATGCACCGTCCCTGACAAAGCGGAGTGGGCCGAATGACCAGCACGCGCAAGATTATCTCGGTGCTTCTCGCGGCCATCGCCGTCCTCTGTGTCGTTCCACTGCTTCGCATGCCCGACCGAGAGGTCGTCGGTTCGTCGACCGTTTCCATTGCGTCCGAGAGCGCGCCATCGGATGAGCTCGTGGCGCCCTCGCCCGAGATCACGCCTTCAGGATCCGTCGCTGTCACGCAGCCGCCCGAGACCCCGGGCGCCGCGCCGCCGACACCCGCGCCGCCCGCGCCGGCCACAACGACCCCGCCGCCCGAACCGGCCGCCACAGCGCCACCGGACG